>DAOOWO010000163.1:0-6088 GCA_035371225.1 Bacteroidales bacterium
CTGGTTTGTTGATTTTTTTATTGCGTAGGTATTCGGCCATCTTTATCAGTTCGTCGTACCAGGCCTTGCCAAATCGGCGTATGAGGGGTGTTTTCAGAAACTCATAGAGATAGATGTTTTCTTTTTTACCTTTTTTTAAGGCCGGTTTACAGATATGCCATTGATGGTAATTAACGGCAATAAAATCCTGATAATCAATAATTCTTATCGGATACAGGTGACAGGAAATGGGTTTCTGTAAGGATATTTTCTTATTACGGTACGCAATTTCGATGGCACAGGCAGCTACGTCATTTTTGTAAACTAAAAAAGCACAATCTCCGCCAGGGATTAGTGGAGTAACTTTTTTCCCTTCCATATCAAGCACAAAAATGCCTTGTTTTTGTACTGCATTAATTCCTTCGGGAGCCATGAACTTTTGTAATTCGGGTAGCGAGGAAGTGAGGGTTTTTATCTCTTCTTCTTCGAGTGGAGCACCGGCATCGCCTTCAACGCAGCATACGCCTTTGCATTCGTGGTAGTCGCAACAGAACATGCATTCGGCAAGTTCGTCAGCAACCAGTGTGTTTTCAATTATCAGCATAATAAAATGACCTCTTCAAATGTAGAAAAAATTGCATTCAGAGTTGAATGATTTGGCATATTTTTGTAAAAAAAAATATGGTTGTTTATCCAAACTGTAAAATCAACCTTGGTCTTAATGTCATTTCAAAACGCCCGGATGGGTATCACAACATCGAAAGTGTATTTTATCCTGTTCCCTGGTGCGATATGCTGGAAATTATCCCATCCGAAAAGAATAGCTTTATTTTTGATGGAATAGGTATGCAATGCCCTTTGGAGGAAAACCTTTGTTACAAGGCCTGGGATTTGGTTAGAAAGCAGTTTGATATTCCGGGAATCAGTTTGTTTTTGTATAAAAAAATTCCTTTTGGGGCCGGGTTGGGGGGCGGTTCTTCCGATGGCGCTTTTGTGCTGAAGGTATTGAATGATTTGTTTGACCTTGCTATTGGCTCGAAGACTATGGCAACCATTGCCTCGGAACTGGGTAGTGATTGCACTTTTTTTATTGACAACCGGCCTGGTTTTGTCTCAGGTACGGGTGCCGACATAATGCCTGTGGAACTTTCACTTAAAGGTTATTACCTACTGATTATAAAGCCGGATGTTTCGGTTTCTACACGGGAAGCTTACGGCCTGATAACTCCAAAAAAACCTGCTGTGCCCCTTTGGGAAGTGATAAAACAGCCTGTAAGTGAATGGAAATATCAACTTACCAATGATTTTGAGTATCCGGTCATCATGAATCATCCTGTGATTGGCAGAATAAAAAGCCGGCTTTATGAAGCAGGCGCCCTTTATGCGGCTATGTCGGGCAGTGGATCGGCCATTTACGGCTTATTTGAAAAGGAAACATCTATAGCTGATAATTTCTCCGAATGCCTGATATGGAAAGGCTGGCTGCCCTGATTATTTGGGGGCCACTTTTATCATGTAAGCGGCAACAAAAACAAAAATAATATTAGGTAACCAGGCCGCCATCCATGGCGACAGGTTGCCATAGGTGGCAAAGGTTTCGGTAATTCGCATAAAAAGGATATAGGCAAAGGTTAGTGCCAGGCCAAAGGCAATATTTAATCCCACACCGCCTCTAACCTTGCGGCTGGAAACGGAAACCGCTATCAATGTGAGGATAAACGTGGCAAACGGGAAGGCAATACGTTTGTGCTTTTCTACTTCGTAGAACCTAATATTGTCGGAGCCTTTGAGTTTTTCATCATTAATAAATTTTCGCAGTTGCGAAAAATTCATGACATCCAGGTTGTCCTGTTTCCTGTGAAAATCTCCAGGAGTAAGATTAATGGCGGTGTCTTTTTGTGCACCGTTAATAATTTTTTCCTGCAGTCCACTCATCAGATGAATACTGTAATTGTTAATGGTCCACTTTTCTTTGATGCTATCCCACTGTATGTAGTTGGCATTCATTTTATAATATAATACGCCATCTTTAAAATGTTCCATGGTAAAGCGCGTACCCTTATTATCGTCCACATTAAAGCTCTCAACATACACAAAGGCGCCGGGTGCAATTTGCATGTGGATATTTCTGGCGTCGTTATAATATTTGTTCTTGATGTAGGTGTATTTAAAATTCCATAAATTGATGTTGGTGTAGGGAATGAGAAAATTGGCCAGGTAAAACGATAGCGCGGTGAGCAGAGCAGCGGTAATCATGTAAGGTCTCAGCATTCTGCCGAAACTGATACCGTTGCTCAGAATGGAGATAATTTCCGAATGGGTAGCCATTTTGGAAGTAAAATAAATGACCGCGATAAAGGTAAACAGCGGGCTGAAAAGATTAACGAAGTAAGGGATAAAATTAAGGTAATAATTAAAAATTATTTCGTTGAGAGGGGCTTCGCTGGATATCAGGTCATCGATATTTTCAGAGATGTCAAAAATTATTACAATGATGATTATCAGCGAAATAGAAAGAAAAAATGTTCCTAAAAACTTTTTTATGATATAAAAATCAATTTTATTCATTTTTTCTTTTATTCTTAGTCTGTGCTGAAAAATTACTTACAGAAATTACGCAAATTTATGCAAATTAGTGTATAAAACTTAAAAAAAAACCTGCCCGGAGAGAGCAGGTTTTATGAATGAAAAATAGTCTATTCTTCGTCTTTTTCTTGTTCTTCGTAAGCCTTGAGGAGCTGTGTCTGCAGGTCGCCAGGCACCTGGGTGTATTCTGCAAACTTCATTCCGTAGGTGGCTCGCCCGCTGGTTATTGAACTCAGGGCGGTAGAATACCTGTTCATTTCGGCCAGGGGCACTTTGGCAAGGATTTTCTGGTAGTTTCCTTCGCTGTCCATACCCATAATAACGGCCCGTCTTCCCTGGAGGTCAGTCATAACATCGCCCATTTTGTCTTCGGGAACAATTACTTCCACATCATAAATAGGTTCGAGAATTTTTGGTCCGGCATTTTTGAAAGCTTCTTTAAAGGCGTTACGGCCTGCCAATTTGAAAGAAATTTCGTTGGAATCTACCGGGTGCATTTTGCCATCATAGATATATACGGCAATATCGCGGGCGTAAGAACCTGTCAGCGGGCCTTCTTCAATTTTTTCCATCACACCTTTCAGGATAGCAGGCATAAAACGTGCATCGATCGATCCTCCGACGATACAGTTGTGGAAAATCAATTTTCCGCCCCAGGCCAGTTCGTGATCTTCTCTTCCGCGGATGGGGAATTCTGTCGGATCAACCATATTGTCGGTAAAAGGCTGAATGAGCATGTGTACTTCGCCAAACTGACCGGCACCACCTGATTGTTTTTTGTGGCGATATACGGCTTTTGCCTGTTTGGTGATGGTTTCACGGTAAGGTATTTTTGGCGGCAAGTATTCGATGTCAATTTTATTGATTTTTTCTATTTGCCATTTTGCCACGGTGAGGTGTAGTTCGCCTTGTCCATGAACTATGAGTTGTTTTAATTCTTTGGAGTATTCCGGAATAAGGGTAGGATCAATACGTTTCATGTCGTTAAGAATGCCGCCAAGTTTTTCATCATCGGCAGTGTTAACAGCTTTTATGGCAACACGGTATTTCGGATTTGGGAATTCAATAGGGGCCATTTCCTGGTCGGAATTTTTTGTAAGTACCAGGGTGTTATTAGTAAAAGTGCTTTTTAACTTGATAGTGGCAGCAATATCGCCGGCGACGGCTTTTGATATTTTTTCACGGTTTTTGCCTGCACAAATATATATCTGGGAAATTCTTTCCTTGGTGCCGTTGTTGACATTTATCATATCAATGGCTTCGGTAATTTCTCCGGAAATAATTTTGAAATATGAGACCTCGCCGATATGTGTTTCAATAGATGTTTTGAATACAAATGCGGCAGCAGGGCCTGAGGTGGTACAGGGAATTTCTTTTCCTTCGATGTTTTTGGGAGCGGGTACTTCGTCGGGTGAAGGTGTTGAGTTGGCAATAAATTCGAGCAATCGGGCAACACCTATATTCAGCTTGGAAGAGGCGCAGAGGACTGGGAACAAATTTCTGTTTTTGATACCGAGTTTCAGTCCCTTGTAAAATTCTTCTTCTGTAAGGGTACCTTTGTCGAAAAATACTTCCATCAGTGCTTCGTCACTTTCGGCTGCTGCTTCGATTAGGGTGGCGTGCATTTCTTGTGCTTTGTCTTTTTCAGATGCAGGGATATCTAATATTTCCGCTTTGCCTTCTTTATTGTATTTGTACATTTTCATCTTCACCACGTCGATGATGGAGTCAAAACCGATGCCTGTACTTACAGGGTATTGAACTACAGCTACTTTCTGTCCAAACTGGTTTTTCAATTGACGGATGTTTTCGTCGAAGTTGGCTTTTTCGTGTTCCAGTTGGTTAACTACAAATAATACAGGTACATGCAGGCGTGAAGTATGTCTCCAGGTAATTTCTGTACCTACTTCTACGCCGTTCTGGGCATTGACAACCATGACAGCGGTTTCGCATACTTTCAGGGCGGCAAATACTTCACCAATAAAATCGTCGAAACCCGGGGCGTCGATAATATTTATTTTTTTGTCGGCATATTCAGTAAACATAACCGTTGAGAACACTGAATTCTGACGTTCAAGTTCTATTTCACGATAGTCTGAAATGGTGTTTTTGTCTTCCACAGAGCCTCTTCTTTTGATAACTCCGCCTTCAAAAAGCATACACTCGGCCAGGGTGGTTTTTCCGGCTTTTGATCCGCCGATCAAAGCAATGTTTTTAATTTCGTTTGTCTGATATACCTTCATTTTTGTAATTAATTATTAATGGATTAAACTATTTTTCAGGATAAGGTGTGCAAAGGTAAAAAATATTATGAAAAAAAATACGCCAGCGAAGAATTTATATAATATAAAACTCCCTGATAGAATAATTTAAATGGTGGGCAAAATGGTTCTAACCCTATTTGGTGAGGTGGGGGATTTTTTCTCTGATTTCGGCCCAGGTATTTTCTTTCATTTTGGCACCTACCACTTCTATCACTTTTCCGGCCAGCAGGGCGCCAATAGCGCCGCATTTGTCAAGCGACAGGTCGTTGGCAAGTCCATACAGAAAGCCTGCAGCATAAGCGTCGCCGGCACCGGTGGTGTCAATACAGTTAGAAGGGATGGCTTGAATGGCAAAGGTATTCTCTCCCTGTCTGACATAAGAGCCGTTTGCTCCGACTTTGACAACGGCAATACCACAAATTTCTCCCAGCTTGTCCAAAGCTTTTTCGGGATCTGTGCCGGTAAAAGCCCGGGCTTCTTCTTCGTTGGCAAACACAATGTCTACGTGGTCGACCAGGATTTTCTTCAGAAAGTCCAGATTGGCTTCTACCACATTATAACTGGCCAGGTCAAGGCAAATCTTGCAATGATGCTGATTGGCATATTCCAGAATTTTTTCGACCAGAGCATGATTTTGCAGCAGATATCCTTCGATATATAAATAATCAAATTCTGAAAACATCTCCGCAGCCAGGTCTTCTTGCGAGAGTTCAATGGCAGCGCCAAGGTAGGTGGCAAAGGTGCGTTCCGAGTCGGGGCTGATAAGAGCTATGGCGCATCCGGTATCGGAAGTGCCGGTGAGCAGTATGGGGTTTATGCCGATGTTGCGCATATCGTTGGCGAAAAACTCTCCGTATTTGTCGTTGCCGGTTTTGCCAATAAATGAGGTGGTGGCTCCGAGATTTGCCAATCCGTGAATGGTGTTTGCCGCAGAACCGCCCGAGGATAATTCGGTTTTAAATTTTTCCGAAAGTTTTAATATCGATGCCGACATATCAACGTCCACTAGTTGCATACTGCTTTTGGGGATGTTT
Source organism: Bacteroidales bacterium (assembly GCA_035371225.1). Lineage (GTDB taxonomy): Bacteria > Bacteroidota > Bacteroidia > Bacteroidales > CAIWKO01 > CAIWKO01. The sequence goes on from DAOOWO010000163.1 coordinate 5,864, forward strand.
ATTTGTTGCAAAAACTCTTCGCTGTCAAGGATAGTCATTATATCAACAAGCGCATTGCCAATTCCTAAGATTTTTTTCATGATGTGGTTTTTTTCGGGTGCAAAGGTAAGCAAAAAAATACTTTCTGGTGTATATCCCATGTAACCACAGGGCAAACGCATCTAAAATTATTTTGATTTTTTATAATTGTTAACACTCTGATTGTTAGTAAGTTAATCATTGTTT
>DAOOWO010000164.1:0-6071 GCA_035371225.1 Bacteroidales bacterium
GAAGCCGAAGGCGGTTATTATATAAATAAAACCCAGGTTTATAAGCTTAACAATATGAAATTAAAGGGGTATGGACTTTCCAATGCAGTGATCTCTATGAAGCCCAGGCTTTATTATAATGCGGATAAACGCGTTGAAATTTCCTGTGGCCTAGGGGCCAATATCCCTTTTACCCGTAATTTTCAAGCGGTGGACGGTGTTACTTTGCCTGTTGATATACAGGCATCAACGGGATCGTTTGGCATGGTTTTTCAGGCATTTATAATCAAAGAATATTCATTTCAGGGTATGCGATTTTTTCTGACCAACCGTATCGAAAAGTATTTTGAAAACAAACAAGACTACCTGTTTGGTACACTTTATTCTACCTCGTTTTTCTTTTCAAAACACTTTGTTTTCGAAAAACTGAAATTAAAAGATTGGACCTTTATTGTTCAACTAAAAAATCAGATAAAAGAAAAAAATAAGCATTATAAGCAAACTGTCGATGCTTCCGGGAGTGTTTTACTTTTTCTTGTGCCACAAATCAACGTTTCTATTAATGATAACTGGAATGCCTCAGTAATGGCTGATATCCCTGTATATCAATATTATAATAAGATACAACTGGCCAACACCTGTTCGGTTGGGCTTAGTATTTTCAGAGATTTTTCTTTTAAAAAAAAACAAAATACTGATTGATATGAAAAAAATTATTTTCTTTTATTTTTTGATGGTTTTTTCATTTCCCCTGTTTTCACAGGATGTCAATAAGCCAGTAATAGTGTTTGATACAGTGGTTTATGATTTTGGCACAATTTATAAAGGCGATAATGCCGAATGTGTTTTCAACTTTCAGAACAATGGTAAGCTTCCTCTGATTATTACTGAGGTAAAAGCTTCCTGTGGATGCACAGTACCCACATGGACCAAAGAACCGGTTAAGCCTGGTGCCAGGGGAAGCGTGAAAGTAAAATATAATACCAATACTGTAGGAGTTTTTAGCAAAACTATTACAGTCAATTCCAACGATAATGCCCACAGAACAGTAACCCTTACCATAAAGGGCGATGTGAAAAAGAAAACCTGAAAAATAGGCGCCTATGAAAAAATGTCTGGTGTTTCTTTGGCTTTTTTATGCCGCCAGTGTGGTAGCTCAGAGCAATTACGACAATGGAAATGAGGCATATAACTATGAAAAAATTCTTGGATTTAATCCGGTAACCATTAAAAATGGAACGGCTGTTTACACCTATGATACTTTTAATAAAGTTTATCAAAGTGGCGATTACATTCTGATACCGGATAAGACAAGTATCCCTGATGGGAAAAAAGTGCATATCAATTATTTTTTCGGTTATGGCATTGGCGGCAATATCAGCGATACCACATTTAACTGGGACAAACAAGCAATTTTAACCCCTAATGATTTTAATAGGAGCAAGCTCTTTGTCAGCCCTGTTTCTGTTGCGGGAATGACTTATGCTGCTGCCCTGCAATACAATAACCCGTATTGTAATTATGATGACTGTTTTGCAACCATCGATGGCCCGGTATCAGGCCTGGCATATCCGCTGTTTTTGCCCGACAGCGGAACCTATGATATATGGGATGGGGAGGAGCTTATTAATGCAGGGGATATCAAGAATACAGGCACCTTGCAGAAAATTTCGCAACAGCAGACACTGGCTACAAGCAATATGAGTTATTGTGTCAATAAATACGGAGAGGGTTGGCGTATGCCGACGGATATGGAAGTGGGACATATCAATGATGATGAAGGTACCGGCTGCGGATTAGACAGCACCTACATGGGTTTGTCGGCATATTATATTTGGACTTCTTCGCTATATAAAATCTATACTATGAAAAGATGGGCTACTCGAATTACCGATGGCTACTGGGAAAACTGCGGAGGATTTTTATACACCATTAACCGTTTGCGCTGTGTTTATGCCGGAGTTGATAATACTACCACCAGGATGGATGAATTTTTTCCATGTCATGAAAAAGCTACCTTATTCCCTAATCCCTGTGCTGGCATACTTACTATTTGTAATATTCCCGAAGCAACAGTAACTATTTATAATATGCAGGGACAGCAGGTGTTTTCCGATAGCCAATGCGATAGTTATCGTACTTTCGATCTTGGTTTTTGCCCCGATGGCTTATATTTTGTCCGGATTGTTAGTGATAAAAAACAATCAATCAGCAAGTTGGTTGTAAATTCTTTAAATTAATTCAGGTGAGCAGGTCAAAATATAAATAACACTGCATTGGCTTACGATATGAAAGGATATATCCAGATATACACCGGCAATGGTAAAGGAAAAACTACAGCGACTTTGGGCCTGGCGCTGCGTGCGGCCGGGGCTGGCAAAAAAATATTTATTGCTCAGTTTGTTAAGGGTAAAACTTATAATGAAATGGTGGCCATCCGGAAATTTCTGCCGCAGATAACCATAAAAAAATTCGGATTGGGATGTTGTCTTATTAGGGAATCATCTACGAAAGATACGGAAGCGGCAAGGAAAGGGCTTAAAAAAGTAAAGGACTCGATTGCATGCGGCAAATATGATCTGGTAATTCTCGATGAAATTTTTATTGCCATCCACCTGGAATTATTGTCAAATCAGGAAGTGATAGAAACTCTGAAAAAGAAAAAAAATCATGTGGAAGTGGTTCTTACGGGGAGGTATGCTCCAAGCGAAATCATAGAAATGGCTGATTTGGTGACAGAAATGCTTGAAGTAAAACATTATTATTATCAGGGTGTGAAAGCTCGAAAAGGTATAGAGTATTGATTTTTATCTTAACCATCTATAATTATACGATTTAGATATATATAAATGCGAGTATAATTGTTTTAATTTTTACAATATTATTACTTCGATGCATATAAATGATAAAAATAAGTATTTGTAGTTAATCATATGCAATAGATTGTAGGCAAATTAGCAGTTTTCGGAAAAAAAAATACATTTTGTCTGCCAAATGCACCTGTTTAAGCTTTTTTTCCATACCTTTGTGAAAATAATTTGTAGAATTTTTTTATCATAGTATTTTATGAAAAAGAAAAACCTAAGCCTGACTTTTTTACTTTATTTTTTGTTGATGTTTTTATGTAAAACTGATTTTGCACAGCAGTTTACTTTTGTTCATATTTCTGATATACATGTCTCCGACGGGACTTTGGGGGGCAGCGTGGGAAATAACGATGCCGATGGCGAACAATTTCATTGCACCTTGCAGGAAATTAATTATCTAAATCCAAAGCCGGCCTTTGTGGTAGCATCGGGAGATATTTCCAACGTGGGTTCCATTCATCCCGATGGAATGTACGATGCTCTAACTCAGCATCTTTACCCGCAGGGCGGCATAACTAATCCTGCAAACGGTGCATATTTTGTCGATTCAGCGATGACTATTCCCATTTATTTTGTTTCCGGAAACCATGAATATTATAAAACTATCGTTCCGCCGGTAATTAATGACAATCTGTTATTTTATCCGCTATACGTCGGACAGGATATGGATTATTATTTCACTTATAATGATGCTTTTATAGTATTTATAAGAACCGGTGGCGACCGGCCGATTTGGCAGGATATGCATCCTGGTTGTGTTGAAAGCAAAGGTATTTCCACTGAACAGTGTCAGTGGCTGCGCAGTGCCTTGAGTTTGGCCGGAAATAAAAGGAAAATAATTGTCATGCACCACCCGCCGGTCAATATAAATGGAACCGAAATTGATGGCTCACCCAATACCGGAACGATTGCCGGGCTCGACGACGGTTCATTTCTGTATAACCGTGAGACCTTTATGGATATTTGCGATTCTAACGATGTGGATGTGGTATTGGCTGGCCATGTGCACCAGTTTGTGGTGGCCGACCGTCAGGGAAATATGGTGGGTGAGAACTGGACAGCCAGCACACGTTATTGCCAAACAGCACAGGAGTTTGAAGGTGCTTACCGTGTAATCACTGTAGACTCTAATTTTGTAAGTATCGGCCTGCCCTCTGTAGTAAATTGCCTTACGGTGGCGGTTAATAATTTTGAACAAAAAGATTATAATATTTATCCAAACCCGTTTATCAACTCAACTACACTTGAACTGCCTGATTATCAGGAAAAAAACCAATATGCACTCAGGATTTTCGATATGATGGGCCGTGAGGTGATGTCCTTGCCCGATATTCGGAACGGAAAAAATACCATCGAAAGAGGTAATCTTGTAGCCGGCATCTATTTTTATACGCTTAATGACAGCAAAAACATCATTGGAAGCGGAAAGTTGATTATTAAAGATTGATTTCGAGCCTTTTGCCTAATGCCTTCTGCCTAATGCCTTTTACCTTTTGCCTAATGCCTAATGCCTAATGCCTAATGCCTTTTGCCTTTTGCCTTTTGCCTTCTGCCTTCTGCCTAATGCCTAATGCCTAATGCCTTTTGCCTTTTGCCTTCTGCCTAATGCCTTCCCTCCTAAATCCACTTCATCAAACTGAAATCCTGCCTGTTAGCAAGCAATAGGTTTTTAGGAAATATTCTGAAAGCGTAATCAAAAACACCTATCCTAACTGATGGAAATTCTATAGAGTAAGTAATCACATTATGATGGGTATCTTTAATCTTGAGTTCGCGCTGGAATAATATTTTTTTCACAACATCATCTGATTTCTGGCCTAAAACCATTTCCACCCCGACATCATTTTTGTTTAATTCGTGAAGTTTTACTTTTATCTCTGCATAAAATTTTTCACCGAGGCTTAATGGCTTTTTATTTGAATCAGGAATGGTAATCGAAACAATTTCAATACTATCCCAGGCTCTGAATACTTTCTGTTTCCATGCGGCAAGTTTTTTGGCATTCAGATAATTGTCGGAGTTCATGCTCAGAGAACGTTTGTAGATATTCCTGTAATATTTATCCCTGTAATCATCCAGCATCCGTTTTGTGGTATAGTCAGGGGCTATCAGGGCGATGGTGTTTTTAATTTTCTGTACCCATTCTGTAGGGACATCGCCTTTATGGCGCTTATAAAACATGGGCACTATTTCATTTTCAAGCATATTGTAAATGGTAGCTGCATCAAGGGCGTCCTGGGCTGACTGATTTTTATAGGTGCGTTCTTCTTTCAGTGCCCATCCTGCTTCCGGACGATAACCTTCGGCCCACCAGCCATCCAGCACGCTGAAATTGATTACTCCGTTCATCACAGCTTTTTCTCCGCTGGTTCCCGAAGCTTCCTGGGGCCGGGTAGGGGTGTTAAGCCAAATATCAACACCCTGAACAAGCTTTTTGCCTAATTCAATATCATAATTTTCCACGATAACTATTTTTCCAAGGAATTCCGGCATCATGGAAATTTCGTAAATCTTTTTTATAAGTTTCTGGCCTTCAATATCTTTTGGATGTGCCTTGCCTGCATAAACAAATTGCACCGGGAATTTGGGATTATTAACAATTTTGGACAGGCGGTCTATATTTGAAAAAAGCATATTAGCCCTTTTATAGGTGGCAAACCGGCGGGCAAAACCAATAGTAAGAGCCTTTGGATTAAGCGATTGCGAAACATTAAAAATGTTTTGAGGATTATCCTGACGCAAGGTCATCTCAATAATCAGGCGGTTCCTTAAAAAATCAATCAGCTCGGACCTTTGCTCCTGTCTTATTTTCCAGATGGTATCATCAGGTACATCGTAGATTTTTTTCCAGTATTCATGATTGGAAAGATCATTAATATATTCCGGGTCAAACACCGAGTCGTAGAGTTTTTTCCAGCGTCTGGATACCCAGGTAGGGAAATGTACGCCGTTGGTAACATGACCGATATGCAATTCCTCTGGAAAATAGCCGGGATACAGTTCTGCAAACATATCGCGGGTAACTCTTCCGTGTATCTTACTTACACCGTTGGTATCTGTCGATAGGGAGGCTGCCAGATAGCTCATGCTGAATTCTTCGGTGGGGTCAAATTCCCTGGCCTTTCCCAGATTCATAAAGGTATCCCAGCTTATCTTGAGCATATCGGCATAATGAGGCAGATAGGCCCTCAGGATGTCTTCGCTGAAACGGTCGTGTCCTGCGGG
>DAOOWO010000165.1:0-6052 GCA_035371225.1 Bacteroidales bacterium
TGTAAAATATGGAAGTACTGTAATTACTGATGGGTGGCCAAGTTATGCTTCTCTGTCCAAAAACAAAGAATACGAACATATAGTAAAAGTCATATCTGGTAGTGGGAAGCAAGCGCATGATTTATTACCTCATGTACATATGGTGGATTCGCTAGTAAAACGATGGATTAACGGAACGCATCAAGGGAAAATATCCTCAAAACACTTGGAATATTATTTGGAAGAATACGCATTCCGATTTAATAGAAAATTATCTACTCACAGAGGAAAGCTGTTTTACAGGTTAATGCAACAAGCCGTAACCAATTTACCGACGACTTATAATGATATTATTAAACAACTTGCTTAATGTGGACAAGCAATTTAATAAATATGCAAAACATCACGAAATTTCATAAAGTATCGAAAAAGTAAATAATCGCAACTAAATTTGCACCATAAATTTACATGATGCGGGAAATAGTCATAGAAAAAGCTTCTGAAAACAATTTAAAAAATGTTTCATTACGCTTTCCACATTATCAGTTGATTGCCGTTACAGGTGTCTCGGGCAGTGGCAAAACCAGCCTTGTTAATGATATTATATGTGCCGAAGGTAAGCGATTATTTTATGAAAATTTTGTTGGCGCCAGGTACGTTTCGGCAAAACTCACACGGCCGAGGGCGGCTGTCATTGAAGGCCTGTTTCCCGTGCTTTCTATCGATCAGAATTATTCAGGCCGCAGCCCTCATTCCACGGTTGGCACTATTTCGGAGCTATATGACTTGCTGCGCTTATTGTTTGCACGTTTGGGGAAATCGGCAATTGCAGATCTTACACTCAACCGGAGCTTATTTTCTTTCAACCTGCAGGATGGATACTGCCCTATCTGCAAAGGCTTGGGAGTACAGGACCATATTGACGCCTCCTTATTGATTGACGATCCCGGAAAAACCATACGGGAGGGAGCTTTTGTGCTGACTACTCCCAACAATTATATAGTGTATTCTCAGGTAACTATGGATGTGCTTAACCAGGTATGCCAGGCCGAGGGATTTAGTGTGGATATCCCCTGGGTTGAGTTGTCTTCGGAACAACAGAACGTGGTGCTTTACGGTTCGACAAAGATAAAAGTACTGTTCGGGAAGCACCCTCTGGAATCCAGACTGAAATGGCAGGGCATAACGGCCAAACCGCGTGCCGAAGACTATTACAAAGGAATAATCCCGGTGATGGAGGAAATTCTCCGTCGCGAGCGAAATCCCAATATCATGCGGTTTACACGGTCGGTAACCTGTCCTGTTTGCCATGGAAAACGGCTGAATGAAAGGGCTTTATCTGTAAGGCTATGGGGCAGAGATATTTCGGAATTTACGGCAATGAGTATTAAGGAGTTCCACAATTTTTTTCACGAGCTCAAAACTGATAAACAAGAATCCGTTATTACCGAACCCATATGTGAATCCATAATAAAACGCACCAATATTCTGTTGCGATTGGGGGCCGGGCATCTCTCGCTGAACCGCGAATCACTTTCATTAAGCCGAGGGGAGATTCAGCGCTTACGTCTAGCCAATCAAGCCATCAGCGGATTACGCAATGTACTCTATATTTTGGACGAGCCCAGTGCAGGCCTTCATCCCTCGGAACACCGGGGACTGCTCGATGTGATGCGGCTGTTAGTAAGCAGCGGCAATACAGTGATATTGGTTGATCACGACGAACAAAGCATACGTGAAGCCGACTGGATAATTGATATAGGACCCGCCGCCGGAAAAGCCGGAGGAGAGATTTTGTATAACGGTGCTGCCGCAGACTTTTTTAGCCAACAGCATACCAGAAGTATCACCGGAAAATATCTTACTGGAAATAAAATAGTGGTGCCGGACCAGGGTATGCCATCACCCATAAAATGGTTCACGGTGGCGATGGCAAACAAAAACAACCTAAAGAATATATCCCCGCGGTTCTTAGTCAATGCCCTTAATGTCATCACCGGAGTTTCAGGAAGCGGAAAAACCAGCCTGGTGAATTTCATGCTGGAAAACACGCTGCGGCAAAAAATGGGAGGAACAGAAATTTTCAAAAAAATAATCCATATCGACTCCTCTCCCATCGGCCGAACGCCCACAAGTAACCCAGCCACCTACACCGGCCTGTCGGACCACGTGCGTGACCTGCTGGCATTCCAGGAAGATTCACAAAAAAAAGGATATAAAAAAGGCCAGTTTTCCTTTGTGGTAAAAGGCGGGCGGTGCGAAACCTGCGGAGGCGCCGGTGTTCAGCAGATTGGAATGCACTTTCTTGGAAATGTGGAAGTGGTTTGCGATGCCTGCAATGGCCGGAGATTTAACGAAGAAACACTAGAGATAAAGTACAAAGGATTAAACATTTACGATATCTTAGAACTTACCGTTGACGAAGCCTGCACCTTTTTTAAGGAGCACAAAAAGATCAGCGCCATAGCGGAAGTATTATCAGCACTCGGCCTTGGTTATCTGAAACTAGGCCAGCCATCTACCACTTTGTCGGGAGGCGAGGCCCAGCGCATAAAACTCGCCGCTGAGTTGTCGCGGTCGGCTGCACAGCACACCCTGTATATTCTGGACGAACCGACCACAGGCCTGCATATGGCCGATGTAGAGATACTGCTTAAAGCCCTGAAAAAGCTTATCGCCAAAGGGCATACTCTCTTATGCATTGAGCACGACCCAGCCTTTATACTTCATGCAGACTGGATAGTAGACCTGGGCCCGGGCAGCGCTGACGAGGGCGGAAATATAGTGGCCGAAGGATTTATAAATGAAGAGATCCATCATCAACAATCAGTTACAGCACAAGAACTTAGAAAATACCTCGCACGAGACGCCTCCTCTTCCAGAACCCAGAACCTGCCCTGCAGCAAAGAAGCCATTGAAGCTCCCATCAGTATTTGTGGAGTGGAAACCAATAATCTAAAAAATATTGATGTTTCATTTTCCATCGATAAAATTTCAGCAGTGACTGGGGTTTCAGGAAGCGGGAAATCTTCCCTGGTCTTTGGCACACTGTATGCCGAAAGCCACCGGCGCTTTCTGGAAGGGATGTCATCGTATATGCAACAGTTTACGAAAAAAGCCGGCATCCCTATAGTAAAACAAAGCCACGGCTTAGTCCCTGCTATCTCCTTACAGAAAAAGAATACTGTTAAAAACCCAAGATCAATAATTTCAACCTACACAGGACTTTACGACCTTTACCGTCTGATGTTCAGCAGGCTGGCAAAATCAAATTCAGATACTTACCGGCCCCTGTCCACCGCTTTTTCTTTCAACAGCGAAGAGGGCGCCTGCCCCGAATGCCGTGGTCTGGGCAGCATTACGGTGTGCGATGCAGAAAAACTGATCACCAATCCGGAAAAGCCTTTGATAGCCGGGGCAATGGATAACAGCAAGACAGGACGTTTTTACGGCGATCCTCAAGGGCAATATATTGCAACATTACTCACCGTGGGCCGCACGCACGGGATAGATTTTGCTGTTCCTTACCAATCCCTGACCACACAGGCTAAATATCTGGCTATGCAGGGATGTGGCGAGTCCATCTTTGAGGTTGATTGGAATTACAAACGAGGCGCCCTTGAGGGAGTTCACAAGTTAAAAACCACCTGGCCCGGCTTTTTGAAACTTGTTGAAACAGAATACATACGCAAACACGGCGATGCCCGGGGCGAAGCCATGCTCGACCTGATGAAAGCGCTACAATGCAATCATTGTAAGGGGTTCAGGCTGAAGCCGGAAATGCTGCAATACACCATTAAAGGCCTGCACATAGGGCAAACAACAGCAATGAGTGCCGACGAAGCTATGGAATGGTTTTCGGGAGATTTTACCGGCTTATTCGAAACAACACTCGAGAAAGAAGCTGCCGGAGTTTTCCGCACCAATATAATGGAACGCCTCGACGCATTAATAAAATCAGGATTAGGATATATCGGTACTGACCGTATCGTCGGGACACTCTCGGGCGGCGAATTTCAGCGGCTACAGCTTGCCGGCCTGGTCAGAGCTCCGCTTACCGGTGTAACATATATCCTCGATGAACCGTCGTTCGGCCTGCACCACAGCGATCTGATTCCCATCAGCGATCTGATACAGAAACTAAACGCAAACGGCAACACTATCATCATGGTGGACCATTCACCCCTGTTGCTCGAAAAGTCAGACTATTTAATAAAAATGGGACCTGCTGCAGGAAGCAAAGGCGGACAGATAGTTTTTTCAGGAAAAACGGAAGATTGCCCTCCGGAAACAACTTATCATCCCGTTAAAAGAGAATACCTTACAAGGCCGGTAACTGGCCTGGAAATACAAAAAGCCCATGCCAACAATCTGCGCAATATCAATATTACTCTTCCCAAAGAAAGAATGACGGTAATAAGCGGCGTGAGCGGCAGCGGTAAAACCAGCCTGCTCGACAAAGTGATATTTGGCAGCTATCAGCAACATAAACCATCATTTTGTGAAGACATTTCGGGTTTTGAAAATTTCAACAGCCTTATATATATTGAGCAGCCCACACCCGAAACAAGGCACAGCGCCACCACGGGCGAAAAACTAGGCATTTCCGAGATCATCGCGGGAATTTTTGCCGGAACGGAGACCAGCAGGAAACTAAATTTCAAACCGGCGCATTTCATAAGAGGTTCGCGCGAAAGCCGTTGCCCCGATTGTGAAGGTTCCGGCGTCAATACAGTAAGCATGGATTACTTCAGCGATGTGATTACTCCATGCGAACGATGCGGCGGCAGCGGATATAATGATGAGGTGATGCAGATTACAATAGACGGTAAAGACATTTTTGAGATCCATCAGCTTCCTTTTACCGACTTAGCTGAATTGGTTGAAAAATGCCTCCACGGTAAGCCGAAAAATAAGGCATTCAACATATTACAGCTTCTGGAAAAAACCGGATTAGGACATTTATCAAGCGGCCGTGTGCTCAAAACGCTGTCAACAGGGGAATTGCAACGGATAAAGCTGGTTACCGGCCTGTTAGCCAAAACAGCAGACAACAACCTTATCCTGCTCGATGAGCCCACAGGCGGCCTGCACCCTACCGACACCGTACAACTCCTGAAACTTTTTGAAGAACTCCTGCTTGCCGGGAATACCCTTGTGTGTGTTTCGCACGAACCAATGATGTTGCAGGCCGCTTCGGTGGTCATTGAACTAGGCCCGGGAGGAGGAAAACAAGGTGGAATGATTGTAGGCTACACCACAAAATAATAGCTAAATCTTTTTTTGAGGTAATAATAATCATTAATGAGGTTGATAAAACCCGGATTACGCATTCAGAATCATCCAAAAAGAACCCATGTTTTTTTTATAAAATTGTTCAATGTTGATGGGTTATATTAAAGGTGACAGGTGCAGAGCACCGGAATATTTGTAAAAAAAAAATAATAACGAAATTAAGGTACAGCCTGCCTGTTCTGCAGACAGACGTATCGTAATATTGTGCTCCTGATTATGGCATCACCCATATGTTTTGGCGTATACATCTTGTTTACATATACAATAAGACAGGCATTGTAAGCTGGCATTTATATGAATTACAGCCATAAAATTCTCAGCATGGGTACCATGCAGGTACATCTTTATTTTTAGGTGTGGATCAAAATATATTACGGTGCTCTGCACCTTGATATTTTACTGCAAAATTTTGCTATAAATATTATCGGTGCTCTGCACCTTACTTTTTCTTGAGCATCACTACTTGCAAATATTTCAGCGCGCCTTCCATGCCGTCCAGGCAGGCTGCCTTTTATTTCTTAGCCTTGTTTTCATGATAGCGCTGTTCTTCTCTTTACTTACAGCAACCATTTTTTCTCACAGCTCCGCAAAAAAAGCAATTGCCAAAATCCAAAATAATAGTCTACGCTTTTGACAATACATCTGTTTTATTAAATTTGCATTTAAAATCATTCCGCACCATGAAAGTTTGTATAGCCGAAAAACCTAGTGTAGCTAAGGAGATAGCCCGAATTTTACAGGCCAACAACCGAAAAGACGGCTATTTCGAAGGCAATGG
>DAOOWO010000166.1:0-5969 GCA_035371225.1 Bacteroidales bacterium
CTGGTTTGATGGCGCTTTGGGCAAAAACAAACACCACCGACAGAAAAAAACTAAGGAAGACAATGATTTTTTTCATGGCTTGAAGGTTTTTAAATTATTTTTGTTTTCAGAAAAGGAAAATATCACCCAAATCTTGTGCCAGAAACCAATAATTCAGTGAGTTCCATAAAAGGGAAACTATATTTAATACCTTCCGTGCTTGGTGAAAGCTCGGAACCTTCAGCCGTCATCCCTGAATTCACGCAGGAAACCATCAAAAACCTGAAAGTATTCATCGTTGAAGAATTGAGGACTGCCCGCCGTTTCTTAAAAAAGATTAACAAAAACATCGATATTGATAGCCTGGAGTTTTTGGTATTCAACGAACACAGCATCAAAGAAAACATAAGCCAATATCTGGCGCCAATGCTGCAAGGCAAAAACGCCGGCATACTCTCAGAGGCAGGCTTGCCCTGTATTGCCGATCCCGGCTCTGAAATTGTGGCTGAAGCACACAGGCACAACATTGATGTCGTGCCGCTCACAGGGCCTTCGTCCATTATTCTTGCCCTGATAGCTTCCGGATTCAACGGACAACAATTTGCCTTTCACGGATACCTGCCGGTAGATAAGGCACTCAGGGCAAAAAAACTTCGGCAACTGGAGATGGATGCCCTGAAAAACAAACAAACACAAATCTTCATTGAGACACCATACCGCAACCTGCAAATGATACAGGCCATAACGGAAAACTGCCGCAACGAAACCATGCTTTGCGTGGCTGCCGACCTTACCTTGTCCAGCCAAAAGATATTGTCGAAACCAGTTGAATTCTGGAGAAAACACAAATTTGATATTCATAAACGTCCGGCGGTTTTCTTAATTTACTGTTAGAATTATGCAAGCACCTGACGGGGTGACTTTGAGTCACCCCGTCAGTAAAAACATAGTATATGATTTTTGAACATGGACATATTTATCACATTTACAATCAGGGAAACAACCGGCAGCAGGTTTTCTTTATACGGGAAAACTATCTTTTCTTTTTAAAGAAAATCGAAACATTTATCTCCCCTTTCACTGATATACTTGCCTGGTGCCTGATGCCCAACCATTTTCATTTGATGGTGTATGTGAAACAAGTTGAAATTAGAGATAGCCGAGTACGGCTTTAAGCCGTGCGTGCTACGGCTGATAAAACTATAAATAAATCAATAGAGGTTTTATTATCTTCCTACACCCAAGCAATCAATATACAAGAAAACCGGACCGCCTCCTTGTTCAAACCACACACCAAGGCCGAATGTACCACCAAAACTGAAGAAATCGCCCCTTCCTATTTCAACACCGCACACGGAACACTAATTAATGTACTAATACATGAAAAGAATATCCCCAGGTCTGTTTTGACTATATGCACAACAATCCGGTAAAAGCGAATTTAGCGGACCATCCCGAAGACTGGGAATTTTCTTCTTATCACGATTATTGCGGATTAAGACACGGAAATTTAACTAACACAACGAGAGCTAAAAAATTGGGATTAAATATCTGACAATCATCAGATGTGCTTTTTTAAATATACTCTCTGAAGGTCTTTGGAAAAATTCCTGTGATATCTGGCAAAAAACAATAAAAACAGTTAGTTTTGCATCATCGATTACTAACAAAAACCTAATATTATGTCCATACTCTTAACCAACGCCACTTACATTGACTTTCAGACTTTAGAATTTATCCCATGTAATATTTTTATTGATAACCGCTTGAACAACGGCCTTGTTTTTACTGAGAAAGAAGAAAACGGCACCGATATAAAGATTGATTGTACAGGGAAATATGTTACCAGGGCTTTTGGCTGCGGACATCATCATGTGTATTCCGCTCTTGCCACTGGCATGCCTGCACCTGCAAAAAATCCATCCAATTTCCTTGAAATACTGCAATATGTGTGGTGGACATTAGACAAATGCCTCGACCAGGAAATGATTGAAATCAGTGCACTGGTTACTGCCATTGAATGTGCCAAAAACGGTGTTACCTTCGTGGTTGATCACCACTCCTCTCCCAATGCCATCAAAGGGTCGCTTGAAACTATCGCCAAGGCTTTTGACAAGGTTGGCGTTTCGCATCTTTTATGTTATGAAATCTCTGACCGTGACGGAGAAAAAGCCAAAGAAGAGGCGTTGGAAGAAACCGAATCATTCCTTACCAACAGGCAGGGGCTGGTGGGACTTCATGCTTCTTTTACCGTTTCGGACAATACCTTAAAACGCGCCAAAACACTGACTGACAAGTTCAATACAGGTATTCATATTCATGTTGCCGAAGACGATCTCGACGAACAATTGTGTATTGAACAACAAAACCGACGCGTAGTGGAACGGCTGAATGACTTTGGGTTGCTCAGCAGCAGTAAAACCATACTAAGCCATTGCTTGCACATCGACCACCACGAAAGAGAATTAATTAAAAAATCGGGCGTGTGGGTAGCACAAAACACCGAAAGCAATATGAACAATAAAGTAGGTTTTTTCAATTCGGAGGGGATACAACAAAATGTGATGCTCGGCACCGACGGCATGAACAGCGATATGTTGCAAAGCGCTAAGACTACATTTTTTGCCGGCCAGAATTTTGATAAAACTGACTATGCAGATGCTTACCGCCGGTTCAGAAACGTCAACTTTTATTTCAGTGAAAACGGGTTTACCGGTGATGCCGAAAACAATCTGGTGGTGCTTGATTATCTGCCGCATACAGATTTCCATTCCGGAAATTTTTTAGGACATTTTCTTTTTCAGATTAATTCAAAACATGTGCAGCATGTAATTTCAAATGGCAGGCTGATTGTCAGGGATCGCAAAGTAATAACTGTTAATGAGCAGGACATCATGTCGCAAAGCCGTGAAATAAGCAAAAAACTCTGGGAGAAAATGGTGAAATTGGGAAAATAATATTTCAAGTGACATCAAATTGAGAGATAGGGATAACCGAAAAAAGTTGGTAATCGAGGTGAGAAATGAAAGTTTTAATAAAAAACCCTTTTATTGTCAATGCGGATCATAGTTTCCGCTCCGACATTATGATTGAAAACGGCAACATCATCCGTATTGCTGAAAATATAGAAAAAAAGGATGATGCTATGGTGATTGACGCCACTCATCTGTATGCCTTGCCAGGCGGCATCGATCCGCATGTCCATATGGAACTGCCTACCCCTGCCGGAAACTCATCAGACGATTTTTATTCGGGCAGTCTGGCAGCGCTGGCAGGCGGAACAACAAGCATCATTGATTTTGTCACGCCCTCACGCGGACAATCGCATACTGAAGCCGTGAAACTACGCAAACAGGAAGCCAAAAAATCACTCACCGATTACAGTCTGCACGGCACCGTGGTCCAGTTGAATGAAAACACAGAGGAAGAAGTCAGAATGTGCATCGAAGAAGAAGGTATCACATCTTTTAAAACATACCTGGCCTATCGCAGCACGGTAGGCATTGATTATGAGGCACTGCGCCGGGTGATGCAAATAGTCAGGAAGTACAATGGGATAGTTACGGTGCATTGCGAAGACGGTGACGAAATCAGCCGCTTGCAGCAACAGTATCTTGCACAAGGCGGCACTTCTCCGCTTTACCATGCACTGTCGCGGCCCGAATATGTAGAATCTGATGCAGTAGCAGAAGTATTGAAATTAGCGCATGAAACCAATTGTAAAGTGTACCTTGTCCATATTTCAGCAAAAAAATCCATTGAACTGGTTGCTCAATACAAATCATCAGGAAAAATTTTTGCCGAAACCTGTCCTCAATATTTGTTTTTGAATGAAAGCAATTACCGGAAGCCCCTCCCCGATTCGATGAAATATGTAATAAGTCCACCCTTGCGAAACCAGGAAAGCATCGATGCCCTGTGGCAGCATGTTGTAAACGGATGCGTGGACACCATTGGCTCCGACCATTGTCCCTTCGACACCTTTGGTCAGAAAGATGCCGGTATTAATGATTTTTCCAAGATACCCAACGGCGCAGGAGGCATTGAATACCGTATGCAACTGCTTTTTACCTACGGAGTTTTGCAAAACAAAATAACACTCACCAGGTTTGTAGAACTTACCGCCACCAATGCAGCCAAAATATTTGGACTTTTCCCTAAAAAAGGTATTATTGCTGTTGGTTCAGATGCCGATATAGTGTTATGGTCTCCTCACACAAAAAGCACCATTTCATTGCAAACGCAGCATCAGCATTGCGATTCAAATATTTACGAGGGCATACCGCTGACTGGTGTTCCCGAATATGTTATATGCCATGGTAAAATTGCTTTTGCCAATGGTAAACCCACCAATGATTTGTCCAAAGGAAGTTTTTTGAGCCGGAAGGCCTAAAATCAGGCCCATTAATGAAATCCTGCAAAAAAAATATAACGGTTTTACTTCTGCTTTTGTCTCTTCCTTTCTGCCTTTTCAGCCAAGACATCATTAAAAAAGTATATCTTTTCCCGGGCCAGGGTTCCGATGATCGGATATTTTCACACATCACTCTTGGAGAAACTTTCCAAATGGTACCTATCGTCTATCCTGTACCGGCAAAAAAGACCACCATGCATGAATATGCCTGTATGCTTGCTTCACAGATTGATACCACGGTAAATTTTGCCTTGATTGGCGTTTCGTTTGGAGGAATGCTTTGTACCGAATTGGCAGAGATAGTATCTCCTGAAAAAGTCATCATTATTTCCAGTGCTAAATGCCGCAGTGAATTACCCAGGCGTTATACAGTCATGAAAAAATATCCCGCCTACAGGCTTTACCCGAAGAAATTTGTGAAATTCGGCACGCTGCTTTTACAACCCACCATTGAAAAAGGCCTGAAAAATGAAAGAGATTTCTTCAAAGATATGCTGCGAAAAAAAGATCCTCAATTTCTTAAAGAAACCTCGTCGATGATGATAAACTGGGATCGTGAAACATACCCTGCAAACATTACACACATCCATGGCAGCGACGATCATGTACTGGATATAAAAAACATCAAGGCAGATTACATCATCGCCAACGGCACCCATATAATGACCTACGAACGGGGCAAAGAGCTATCGGAAATTATTACCAGGGTATTACATTAGAATTGCAGGAAAATATTGACATATAAAGGAATATTCGTATTAAATTTATCATTGTGATATAAAAAATTTCATACTTCTTTATGGATTTTTTCCGATATTGCATCTATCAAAGCAAACCAAAAAAATATTTTCCATGAAAACTTTTAAAATCATTGCTTTTGTTATGATAGTGTCGGTTGCTGCCATGGCAATCAAGTCAATCGTTCCGGCCTTTCAGCACGTAAAATCTGTTGGCGAAATGGTTTCGGTCAACGACGATTATTCAAAACTTTGGGCAAAAGCCGATTCGCTGGTCAATAAAGGCCTTACGCGGTCAGCCATCGAGGTAGTTCAGGTAATTTACGAAAAAGCCAAAACAGAAAATAATACCGGCAATTTCGTAAAAGCGGTTACCTATAAACTCCGTCTTGAATCCTATATCAGCGAAGATGACTATGTGAAAGAAATAAATGACCTCAGCAAAGAAGCCGCGGAAGCCCAATTTCCTATCAAACCTGTGCTGCATTCGATGATTGCCGAAGTTTACTGGAAATATTATCAGAACAACCGCTACAAATTTTTAAATCGTACCGAAACGGTCGATTTTGTTCCTGAAGACATACGCACATGGGACCTGCGAAAAATAATCGAACAGTGCATAAAGTACTACCAGCTCTCCCTTGAAGATGAGGCCAGTTTAAAGAATACAGCAATAAATGTTTATGATGAAATTCTGGTAAAACAAGGTTCCGAATCAAAAAATTTCAGGCCAACACTTTATGACTTTCTTATCCATCGGGCGATCGGCTTCTTTTCGAACGAAGAACCAGGCCTGATAAACCCTTTAAACAAGTTTGAGATAGATAAGGAAGACTACT
>DAOOWO010000167.1:0-5963 GCA_035371225.1 Bacteroidales bacterium
TGTGGCGAAGACCTCACCATTAAAGAACTTGCGGAGCTTGTCGGGGAAATTGTCGGATATCAGGGAAAAATGGTTTTTGACATGACAAAACCGGACGGCACCCCTCAGAAACTACTTGACATCTCAAAACTTACAGCGCTTGGGTACACCCCGAAGATCCCCCTCAAAGACGGTATCCGCCTGGCTTATGAGGACTATTCCAGCAAGCTTTAATAAAAAGCTATTCAGGTTTGAAAAGCGAATACAGATAGTGCCCAGATCATAAAAGATGAAAAACAACGATATCATAAAATAACATGAGATACTCTGCCAACCAGCTATTAAGCAAAACAGGATATAAACCAGGATTGTCCTGTTTCGTAACATCAAAAACGCGTAGCCGGCATGCAAATTATAATTTGTATATTTGCTGAACCTGATTGTAATAGAAAGCAATATAAGCATAGAATGAAAGAAAATCAACACATAGAATTTAAACTTATTTGGAAAGATGACTTTTTAAAAAATGTTTGCGCTTTTGCAAATTCTGAAGGCGGTATTTTATACATCGGAATAAATGATAAAGGAGAAGCCATTGGCGTTAATGACGCAGAAAAGCTACTTGAAACACTTCCCAATATTATTAAAAATAAAATTGGAATTATCCCTTCTGTGCTTGTAGAATGTATTGATAAAAAACAAATTGTAAAAATAATTGTTCAATCATCTTCGGTGTCAATTTCATATAACGGGAAATATTACATGCGAAGTGGTAGTGTTGTATTAGAGTTACATGGAAGGGCGCTTAGCGACTTTCTTCTTAAAAAAAGCGGAATAACATGGGACGCATTAGAGATTAATGCAAAATGGAACTTCGAACCCGACGCTGTAACCTTTGAACTCTTTAAAAAGCTATCATATGATAGATTGCCCTTTGCAAAAAACGAAAATGATATACATGTTCTTATTAAAAAGTTGAATTTAATAACTCCTTCATTATTGCCAACCAACGCGGCTATTTTACTATTTGATAAAAATCCTCAACTTTTTTTTCCACAAGCTGTAATAAAGATAGGGCGCTTTATTAATGATTCTGAAATTGTTTCTTCTGATATTGTTGAAGGTAATTTATTTCAACAAGCCGAAAACACAATGGCGATTTTAAAAACAAAGTACCTTTTAAGCCCAATAACTTATGAGGGTATGCACCGGCGCGAAAAATTGCAATACCCTTACGAAGCATTACGCGAAGCCATTTTTAATGCACTTATACATCGCGATTACAATACGACTTCAGCGATACTAATAAAAATTTATAACAATAGTTTAAGCATTGCAAACGAAGGTAAATTGCCGCCCGAAATTACCATTGACGACTTAAAACGTGAGCATTTATCAAAGCCACGAAATAAATTATTGGCAGATGTGTTTTATAAAGCCGGTTTTATTGAAAGCTGGGGAAGAGGAACACTTAATATTATTAAAGAATGTAAGGATGCACTTCTGCCTGAACCAAACTTTTATGAAGACCATGGAGTTGTTAAAATTGTTTTTGAATTGAATGCAATCCCAAATACTTTTAAGAATGGCGAATTAAATGGCGGATTAAACGGCGGATTAAACGGCGGATTAAACGGCGGATTAAATGCGGGACAGAGAAAGGTGTTTTTATGTATTAAAGTAAATAAAGGAATAAAAGCTAAAGATATTTCAATTGAACTAAATATGCCAATTAATACAGTTGAGAAACACATGAAAGTCTTAATAAACAAAAATTTAATTGAACGCCGTGGCAGTAAAAAAACGGGAGGGTATTATGCTATTTAGTTCCTGCAAGAAAACTCGTGTTTGCACAAAGAAAACGTCAAGTTCGAGGCCTGCCCGTCCGTCCGCCAACTGGCGGATCAGGCGGGCCTGTCCGACTGGCATCGGCCAGGCGGGCTTTGGCGCCTCATTGGTAAAATCACAGGGTAAATTGTTCAGGTATACAAATTACAATTTGCATATTTGCCGAGTTTTACTAATTATACTTTGAATAAAATGAAAAACACTAACAAAAAACAAGATAACAAGTAACCCTCGCTACGCGAGCGTTTGTAACGCGTGCATTTTTTGCAAAATTCAAAAATGACGATATGATCAATAATGAAGTTATAAAATAAAAGTATAATGTCAATTTTGCCATTATATTTTTCAATAAATTAAATACATGTCCGACACAGTAATTCAGGTAGAAAATCTTAGCAAGCAATATCGTCTGGGAATTGTAGGTACAAACACCATACGGGATGATGTCAGCCGTATATGGGCACGCCTGCGCGGCAAAGAAGACCCGACACTTAAAATAGGGGTTGCGAATATCCTTGATGAAAATCAAACAGAAAAAAAAGGTTTGAGGTCCGACTATGTTTGGGCTTTGAGGGATATTAATTTTTCGTTAGAGCAGGGCGAAATTCTTGGTATCATTGGAAAAAACGGCGCCGGTAAATCTACCTTGCTGAAAATATTATCAAAAGTAACAGCCCCCACTACAGGGAAAGTCAAAGTAAAAGGCCGTATCGCCAGCCTGCTCGAAGTAGGCACCGGCTTTCATCCGGAACTCAGCGGCAGGGAGAACATTTTTTTGAACGGCGCGATACTGGGGATGACCAAGGCGGAAATCCGCAGCAAGTTTGATGAAATTGTGGATTTTTCAGGCGTGGAAACATATATCGACACTCCCGTAAAACGATACAGCAGCGGTATGTATGTGCGGCTGGCCTTTGCCGTTGCCGCCCATCTTGAACCCGAAATACTCATTGTGGATGAAGTGCTGGCTGTGGGTGATGCGGAATTTCAGAAAAAAGCCCTGGGGAAGATGCAGGAGGTAAGTTCCGGCGGCGGCAGGACCGTATTATTTGTAAGCCATAATATGGCCTCGATCAGCCAACTGTGCTCAAAAGGAATATTACTGAAAAATGGCGGAATTCATTCTACGGGCGAGATACAGAAGGTGGTAAACGAATACATTGATATGCTCGATGCCGGGGCCAGTGTTTTAGATCGGGAGATTTCCGGTTCTTTAATTTATTTCAAAGATATCGCCTGCTGCGACAGTAGCTTAAATGCCAGGTCGAATTTCCAGCACGATGAAGATATTTTTGTAAGAATCGATATTAAGATTAATAAATGGCCCGGGAATACTTTTTTGGGATTTTATATTGAAGACATAAAGAAAAGAAAAATATTTACAAATAACAACAAACAATGGGAACAGATCAGCGAGCCAACAACATCAGAGATTACAACATTACTGAAAATACCCGGTAATTTTCTCGTTCCGGGATCATACCGCCTTTCATTTGCTATTACCTCGAAGCAGAACACCACCCTGGAGTTTTTGGAAAATGCAGTATCTTTCACCATTGTTGATGCAGGAACTGTTTTCAATAAATATTCCGGATATGATTACGGATGCGTGTTTGCGAATTGCGAATGGTCTTTCACAGATTAATTATATAACAAATAAAACGATGCCTGTTGGCGTGCTAATGAAATACATAAATACTTTTTAATTACAAGTTATAAAGGAATATAAACGAACAATAATTTAAAAAATGTACACGGAAATTAAAAAATGCAGGATCTCCGGCAGCACCAATCTTGTAACGGTACTTTCTCTTGGTGAACAGTATTTATCGGGTGTTTTCCCGAAAGACAAAACAGATAGTATCACCAAAGGCCCGCTGGATTTGGTCTGGTGCCCCGACAGTGGCTTGCTTCAGATGAAACAGACGTACAACCTGGACGAAATGTACGGTGATAATTACGGCTACCGCTCAGGCCTGAACAGTTCGATGGTCCGCCATCTGACAAATAAGATACACATGCTTGAACGTATGGCCGGACTGCAGGAAAATGATCTGGTGATCGATATCGGAAGCAATGATGCCACGGCATTAAAAGCATATACCGGTAAGCATCGCAAGGTAGGCATTGACCCTACAGGCAGCAAGTTCAAAGAATATTATACCGACGATATTTCTCTGATCCCCACCTTTTTTTCTGCCGCTGTTTTCAATGAAAAATTCCCGGGTGTCAAAGCCAAAATAATTACCTCCATTGCTATGTTCTATGATCTGGAAAACCCTGTTGCTTTTGTTAAGGACATTGAGCAATGCCTCGCTGATGAGGGTATCTGGCATTTTGAACAAAGCTATATGCCTTCGATGCTCAGGACAAACTCATACGATACCATTTGCCACGAACACCTGGAATTTTACTCTTTTAAAGTGGTGAAAAACTTGGTGGAAAGCTGCGGCATGCGTGTGATCGATGTTCAGATGAACTCGATCAACGGCGGAAGTTTTTCTGTGACGGCATGTAAAAAAAATGCGCCTTATACCTCAAATATCCCTATCATTAACTGGACCATAAAACAGGAAGACGATATGGGACTGGATACTCCGAAGCCATACCGTGATTTTGAAGAACGGGTCTTCAAACACCGGAAGAATCTGACCGAACTGATCGAAGCACTGGTTGCCGACGGAAAAAAAATATTCGGCTATGGCGCGTCAACCAAGGGAAATGTGCTTTTACAGTTCTGCAATTTCACATCGGCCCATATACCTTATATCGCTGAAGTGAACGAAGACAAATTCGGCAGCTATACCCCGGGCACGCATATTCCGATCATTTCGGAAAGCGAAGCAAAAGCATTGAAGCCTGATTATTTCTTTGTATTGCCCTGGCATTTTAAACATAATATTCTCGAGCGTGAAAAAGACTACCTGGCAAACGGAGGAAAATTCATTTTTCCTTTGCCGGAAATTGAAATTGTATAAAAAAAATCATATGATACGGAAACTAAAAAATTTGATCCGGAAAATAGTATTCACATTCATCAAACCCGAGGTACAGGTCAGATACAGGCAAAACACTTACAGTCAGGCGGGTGAGGATGCGGTACTGACTTTTTTGTTTGCCGACAAAAAAAAGCTGTCTGTTACCTATCTGGATATCGGAACCAATGAACCTGATTCCTGCAATAACACCTACCTGTTCTATACCAGGGGAAACAGAGGCGTATGCGTGGAGGCGGATAAAACGCTGATCGCGAAAATTCAAAATACCAGGCCGGAGGATAAAGTGATACATGCCGGTGTTGCTGTCAGTGAAAAAAAAGAAGCGGATTTTTATATCTTTGACGCCAAAGGCATTAATACTTTTGATAAAAGCGAAGCTGAAAGAAGGGTTGCCAGCGGTACTTACAACATCACCGCGGTGGATAAAGTGCCTTTAATGGCCATAAACCAGCTCATCAAAGATAATTTTGACACCTATCCTGATTTTCTGTCAATCGATATCGAGGGTTTTGACCTGGAGGTGCTGAAATCCCTTGATTTTGAAAAATATCCCATACCCGTGATCTGTGCGGAGACCTGCGTGTACAGTGAGAATCACATCAGGCCAAAGGATAGATCTATTGAGGCATTCCTGACATCAAAGGGTTATGAGATCTATGCGGATACCTATATAAACACTATCTTTGTCAATAAAAACTGGTTCTATACAACAGGATGAAAGCGGTCGTTTTTGGAATCCACGGGCAGGACGGTTATTATCTGAATAATATTCTGCAAAAAAATAATGTTCAGGTCATCGGCGTATCGCGTTCTGAAGGAAATTGGGTGCGGGGGGATGTTAGCAACAGGACTTTTGTAGAAGAGCTCATCAGAAATCATCAGCCGGATTATGTTTTTCATCTGGCGGCAAATTCCACGACGCGGCATGATGCATTATTTGAAAACCATGAAACGATCAGCACGGGCACGCTGAACATACTGGAAGCGGTTTACAGATACAGTCCCGGAACAAAAGTGTTTTTATCAGGGAGCGCTATGCAGTTTGAAAACAAAGGCCTGCCCATTGATGAACAAACGCCCTTGTCCGCATCAAGCCCTTATGCTGTAGCCCGCATACAATCTGTATATGCAGGAAGA
>DAOOWO010000168.1:0-5962 GCA_035371225.1 Bacteroidales bacterium
CACAAGGATCGCCGCCGCACTCTTCGAGACCGTCGGTGATTAAAATGATAATATTCCGGCAATTGTCGCACGGGGGAAAATCGTTCCCGGCGGCCTCCAACGAAGCTGCTATTGGGGTGGTTCCCCTTGGGTTAACAGTTTTCAGCTTGTTTTTTATTTTTTCAATATTACTTTCACCGATAGGTATCTCCAGCCGCGTATCATCACAATCCTGGGGCGGATAATACTTCTGGTGTCCATAAATACGAAGTCCCAAATGCAGGTTAGTAACGGTTTTCAGGCTGTCGAGCAACTCCGACATCAGCTTGCTGGCAATGGATATCTTACGGTCGCTCTGCCAAACACCAAACATACTTTGAGAGGCATCATAAACAAACAATATCCTGGTTATCGGCGTAGGTTTGGGTTTTTCTTTTTCCGAAATGGTAATCTGTGCAAAAACCTGTCCCGACAACACAAGTGCCGTTAAGAATACGATACAATTTTTTAATGATGCCAATCTCATGTTTACGGTTTTGATCAATAATCTCCCAAAGTAACCGGCAATTGGGAAAGCGCCTTGGCAAGCTGCTCATCACTCGGGGGGCTGCCATGCCATTTGTGGGTACCCATCATAAAATCAACACCATTGCCCATTTCGGTTCTCATCAAAATAACGACAGGAACGCCCTGACAAGTATGTGATTTGGCAATTTTCAGGGTATCAAGTATTTGTTCGATGACGTTTCCATTCATTTCCAAAACTTTCCATCCAAAGGCCAGGAATTTTGCTTTCAAATCTCCAAGGCTTAACACTTCATCGACGGGGCCATCTATTTGTTTGCCGTTGTAGTCAATAACAGATATAAGGTTATCAACTTTTTTGGCCGCTGCAAACATCACAGCTTCCCATATTTGTCCTTCTTCCAACTCGCCATCGCCATGTAAACTGTACACCAGATGTGCATCCGAATTTTGTTTTTTTGCCAGAGCGGCTCCAATAGCCACCGACATTCCCTGCCCCAGCGAACCGGAGGCAATCCGCACACCCGGAGTATGCTCGGCCGTGGTTGGATGCCCCTGCAGACGTGTACCCAGCCGCCTGAAAGAAGCCAACTCGCTGACATCAAAATATCCTGAACGTGCAAGAACGCTGTACCATGCGGCAGAAAGATGTCCGTTGGAAAGGAAAAAAACATCTTCGCCCCTGCCATCCATACTGAATGGTTTGGGATTATGTTCCATAACCGCGAAATAAAGGCAGGTAAGAAAATCAGCACAACCCAATGAACCGCCGGGATGGCCCGACTGCACAGCGTGGATCATGCGTAAAAGGTCGCGCCGTACCTGGGTGGCAATGTTTTTTAAGTCTTCAATAGTGTGCATAAACAATTTTTTTTCAAAAATATAGTTTTTATCTGCCTGTTCTCAGATTGTTAAAAAGTATTGAATAAGTTTTTTTAATTAATTAAATATCAATCTACTACCTTTCTTAAAACCCGTTAATACACTGCTAAAATAACATCCTGGTACCCAAATCACTCTCATCAGGAAAAATTATACCTTTGTAAAAAAAAAATTATGGGACTGAATTGCGGAATAGTGGGATTGGCCAATAGCGGTAAGACCACGATTTTTAACTGTATGTCGAGCACCAAGGCACAAATCACAAATTTTGCATTTAGCTCGAACAAATCTAATATTGCCATAGTAAATGTACCGGATGAACGCCTGTATGTATTGGAAAAATTGGTAAAAGCGGCCAAAGTGGTTCATGCTTCTGTGGAAATAGTTGACATACCAGGCTTGACCAAAGGTTCGAGCAAAGGCGAAGGTATGGGCAACTCCTTTCTGGCCGACATCCGCCAAACCGACGCCATCATCCATGTGATACGCTGTTTTGATGATGAAAATCTGCCACATATCGAAGGTTCGGTAAATGCTGTGAGAGATAAGGAAATCATTGATCTGGAACTGCAAATCAACGACCTGGAACAGGTGGAACGCAAGATACAACGTACTGAAAAAGCAGCTAAAACCGGCGATAAAGAAGCCAAGCATCTTTTAGAAGTTCTTACAAAATACAAAAATCATCTGGAATCTTTCCAGTCGGCCCGCACCCTCGATATTGCCGATGAAGAGCGCCGTTTGGTAAAAGACTTGTGCCTGCTGACCGAAAAGCCCGTGCTTTATGTTTGCAACGTGGATGATGATTCGGCGGTAAGCGGCAACGCATATTCCAGCGCACTGATAGAAGCTGTTAAAAATGAAAACACCGAAGTGCTGGTTATTGCCGGCAAATTGGAAGCAGAAATCTCCGAACTGGAAACCACGGAAGACCGCATGGCTTTCTTAAATGATGTGGGCCTTACCGAACCCAGCGTAAACAAACTGATAAAATCGGCTTTTAAGCTGCTCAATCTGCGCACATTTCTCACTGCTGGGCCAAAAGAAGTGCGTGCATGGACCATCAAAACAGGTATGAACGCCCAACAGGCTGCCGGAGCAATACATTCCGACCTGGAACGGGGTTTTATACGCGCCGAGGTAATCAAATACCACGACTTTGTGAAATACGGCTCTGAAAACGCCTGCAAAGAAGCCGGAAAATTTAATGTAGAAGGAAAAACTTATATTGTGGAAGAAGGCGACCTGATGAACATCAGGTTCAACGTGTAGAACCTACCGGCAAAACCGCAGTTTATCCTCAAGATTGGCTTTACCGTTTTCTTTGGCTTTCATCCAGTCCGCACAGGCCTTATCGCGCTGATTTATAGCTTCATAAAGATTACCACGATTGTGATAGGCATCGGCAAAGCCTGGATTTATCTCAATAGCCTTGCTGTAATCTTTCAATGCCCCCTGATAATCGGTGGCACCATATTTTATATTACCCCTGTAATAATAGGGCTGGTCAAACAACGGGTCTAATTCAATGGCTTTGTCAAAATCTTTAAGTGCTTCGTCCATCTGGTGGCTGTATATCTTTCGAATACCGCTTTTGTTCAGCTCCAGGGCTTTTTCGTGTTTTGAGGTACAGGCAACCATCAGCAAACTGATGGCCGTTATTAAAAATATTCTTTTCATTGCATGCGTTATATAAAAGATTGCAAAGTAACGATAAACTTTTTCAAAAAAAAAATTTCCTGTTTTAAACCTTCTTTTGCCAAAAACATCTAAACAAAAAAATTAAAATGCATCTGGTACCTGATAAGGAAATAATGCATCTGATAAGCAACCAGGAATCGCGACATCAGGGTTTTGATATGTTGGTTCGTGCATACTCCGAAAAAACTTACCGACTGATACGAAGAATCGTGATTACGCATGAAGACAGTGATGATGTGGTGCAAAATGTCTTTATCAAAATATGGAACAATATCGACAATTTTCGTGCGGACGCACAACTGTCAACATGGATATACAGAATAGCTGTGAATGAGGCGCTTATTTTTCTGAAACACAAAAAAATCTTTTTTTT
This sequence comes from Bacteroidales bacterium, assembly GCA_035371225.1. GTDB lineage: Bacteria > Bacteroidota > Bacteroidia > Bacteroidales > CAIWKO01 > CAIWKO01. Next base: position 3,461 of record DAOOWO010000168.1, read on the forward strand.
CATCCCTTATTACCATGTGGAAAAAAAACTTTCAAATTCGTTGAAGGATGATAATTTTTTCAAGGCAGACGAAATTGAAACTAAATTGCAAAAAGCTATACTTTCTTTACCTACCCGGCAACGACTGGTTTTTAACCTGAGGTATTACGAAGAATTATCTTTTGAAGAAATTTCAAAAATCCTTAATACCAGCCCGGGCGCTCTGAAAGCTTCCTACCACTTTGCCTATCAAAAAATTAAAAAAAATCTTGCCATACTTTAAACCTTTTACCGTTTCATTAATCTTATCAACACTGGCATGAAAAAGAAACCTCACAAAACACAAAAAACAGAGATGCCCGACGATTTTTCTGAAAATCAGCAAAAATTAACCCGGGACTGCATTCCTTTTAAAGTACCTGAAAATTATTTTGAAGACCTGCCACACCACATACAGGAAAGAATAAAAACATCATGCAAGACTGCCACGAAAAAAAACCTTTGCGTAAAATATTTTTTGTATCCTGCTGTTGCAGCAGCGGCTGTGGCTGCACTCCTGCTTGTTTTTTGGATTAATAAGCCGGGCACGGATACGAAAAACGCTGTGCTCTCTTCATTAAATTTGAGTGAGAAAAGTATCACTGCCTATCTTGAAGAAGAAGTTGATGAAAATTCCCTTATCGATATGTGCAGCGACAGTGTTACTATTTGCAGTGCTGAAGAAATTCCCGATATCAGCCTACCGGCTTATGACGAGGAAGCACCACAAAGCCCTGGCACTGCTATTACATTTGACTCTACCATCAAAAATAATGATATCATTGATTACTTAGTCAGCGAAAACTTTGAACCGGAAACATATCAATAAAACAATCCAAAATACACCATCATGAAAACAAAAAAATCAACAGCAACATTTCGGGGTATGTTAGTTTCAGCATGCCTGATCTTTTTCAGCGGGATACTCGTTGCCCAGAACACGGGAAACAAAGCAGGTGTGCCGGAAAAACGAGAAAAGATAAAAGCCATGAAAGTGGCTTATATCAGCCAGATGATTAACTTGAATACCGAGGAAGCGGAAAAATTCTGGCCTTTATACAACGAGTTTCAGGATAAAAAAGAAGGTTTTCAAAAAGAGCACCAGAAAAAAATGAAAATCATGATAACCGTAAAAATTGAAAACCTTACCGAAGAACAAGCCGATGAGATTATTAATTCGGAAATTCAGAAAGAGCAAAAGCAGCTTGACCTGAAAAAAGATTATTATCCGAAATTTAAAAATGTTATCGGCAGCAAAAAATTGGTTGGCGTTTACAAAGCAGAAAAAGAGTTTAACAGGATGCTACTGGAAAAGCTTAAAAACAAAGGGCCAAAACCGGGCCTTGACGAATAAAAAAAAGGCTGCCCTCTTTATAATGGCAGCCTTTTTTTTATTGTGGTAATTACTTTTTCTTCCATTTGATATATTCACCCAGCAGGCTGACATAACTTTCATCGGAGGGTTGGCTGACACTGGTGGTAATCACCAGTTTTTTCAGTTTGGATGGGAACATTACCACCGGCATATTTTCGCCGCCGTATGTTCCGTTTGATTCCACATAGGTCTCCCCATCAACAGAGCTGGCATAGAACATATAAGGACTTTTTTTGTCAAACTTATAAAGACGGGCAGCGTTGAGACTGGCAAAATCCATAATTACTTCACCACAGAGCACACCATTTTCTTCAAAGAGTCGTTTTGAAATATTGGTAGCTTCGGGGTACGCTTCTTCAATTTTTGAACCGTTGATATAGCTGCTGATCAAATCATCAAAATCTTCTACTCTTGAATAACCGGCTGAATCCTCACTCGACATAATATTAATGTATTTCACCGTAAGTTTTCCACCTCCCTTGCCATTAAATTCGTAAGTGTATTGTTTCTTTTCAACAGTTAAGCAACTTACCAGAAACATTGCAAATACTCCAATTGCGAGAAATAAAAATATTCTTTTCATTAGTTTGATTTTATAAGGCCGGATGCAATCCCATTTCCTGTAATGCAACATCTTACCTTTTATACATAAATTTTTAGCCGGGATTTATTCATTCAGGATTCACTTTTCAAAAATAGTAATTTTTTTCGATGTACCTTTGTACAAAAATATTTTTATGAAGATTTCTGTTGAAATAAGCTACTATCCGCTGAAAGAAGGATTTAAACCACAAATCATCGATTTTCTGAAACGTATCAACACTTATGAAGATCTCACGGCCCAGACCAACGGCATGAGCACTCAAATCTTTGGAGAGTTCAGATATGTAATGGATGCGCTGACCAACGAAATAGAAAAATCCTTTAACCTGCCGCATTCCGTATTTGTGATGAAAATAATCAATGCCGATTTAAAAACATAATTTCAATAGATGCCTATTGCCTATTGCCTATTGCCTAATGCCTATTGCCTAATGCCTAATGACTATTGCCTATTGCCTATTGCCTAATGCCTAATGCCTAATGCCTAATGCCTAATGCCTATTGCC
>DAOOWO010000169.1:0-5959 GCA_035371225.1 Bacteroidales bacterium
ATAATTATCGGGGGCTGTAATTTGAAATTTCAAATTACAGCCCCCGATAATTATAAAATGTTATTCAGCTATTATTTCTCAGCTTTCTTCAATTCTAGTTTACCTCCAAAAGGCATCCAGACATCGCTGAAATAAACCCAAAATATGGGGCGATTTCCTTTTACTTCGCCAATTTCATCATAGCATATCTCAACCGGGCAAATGCCAACAACCTTTTTATCGATTGCCATGGTTGCCGGATCGAAAGTCCATTCCTCAAGAAAACGAATCATTGATATAGGGACATCATGCTTTATGATAGTATCATAGCTTCCATGCTTATGTTGCGGAGTCGCATATGCAATCGTATCGGTCCCACACAATCTTTCTTTTAGTTCTTTTCCACTCACCGGAACATCAGAAAAATCACTTGCACCGCATCCACATGCGTAAGCTTTTAAACTGTCGGAATAAACCAAATTCATGAATTTTTGAATATATGCATCCATTGCAACAGAATCCACATTGATATCCTTTGAAAAAAAGGTATGATGGAAAATCAAATCTGACACAATACGTTTTGTGAGTACCGTGGCAGGTTTTGTTTTTTCAGGAAAAATGATCCAAAATAATGCTTTACTTTCTTCAATAGTTTCTTTGCCATCATTGTCGTAATGCACTATTGAAACCAGTGGCGCCATTGCAATAACTTTTTTAGTAATAGCCATCGTGTTTGGATCGTATGACCAGTTTTCGCGGAAACGCAGTCCTGTAACCCAGGATTCAGGAACCATTTTTTTAATTAAGGTATCATAGTTATTGAAAGGCGGGATTAAACGCGTCATGGTAACGGTGTCTGTAAAAGATATAAGGTCTTTAAGCTTATTGGTGTCAATACTTTTATTGTTCAGATCCGTGAGATTTAATTTTCCGCTGAGGGCATTTTTAAAAAGCAGTTCTTGAAATGCTTTGCGTGATGAAGTTTCAATGTTTCCGACGTACCATGATTCATTCGACGCTTCAAAGGCAGATTGAGAAATCATCCAGTAGTTATTGATTGAAACATCATATTCAATGTTTTTGGAAAGCACCTTTTTTTCCGATTTGTTTTTTCCTGAATTTGGCGCACATCCAAAGATGAGCAGCATCAATGCCGCCATACAAAAAATCGTTGTTTTTTTCATACGAATAATTTTTATAGGTTTATGTTTTTTAGTCACATAGTAGAAACTAAAATTTATTCAGCATATTGCCTAAACCAGGTGAAATGGAAAGATTATTTTTCCTTCATCAGTTTTTCCAGCACAAATAATTCATCGCGCAGCCTTGCCGCTTCGATAAAATCGAGGGCTTTCACTGCTTTTTCCATACCAGATTTCACTTGTTTGAGGAGTTTCGTCAGTTGTTCTTTATTCATGTATTGCACCACGGGGTCGGCGGCAATACCTGAAGATTCATTTTCAACGTAGGCACGCTGGCCCTTGCTGCCGGAATCCGGAGCATTCGTCTTTCCCAGCGTCGTTTCATTGGATTTTACGATTTGTGTAGGTGTGATATTGTGGGCTTCGTTATACTTCAATTGTTTATCCCTGCGGCGGTCGGTTTCATCGATGGTGCGCTGCATAGATACGGTGATTTTATCAGCATACATGATAACCTTGCTGTTGATGTTCCTTGCCGCCCTGCCGGCTGTCTGGGTGAGTGACCGTTCGGACCGCAGGAAACCTTCTTTATCGGCATCAAGTATTGCTACAAGCGACACCTCTGGCAGGTCAAGTCCTTCGCGCAAAAGGTTTACTCCAACCAGCACATCAATATCTCCTGCTCTTAATTCGCGCAGAATTTGCACACGTTCGAGGGTATCCACTTCAGAATGTATGTATTTGGAACGGATTTCGAGTTTCACCAAATAGTTGGTAAGTTCTTCGGCCATTTTTTTGGTAAGCGTGGTTACCAAAACACGTTCGTTTACCTTAACACGCTGATCTATTTCATTGAGCAAATCATCAATTTGAGTCTGGCTTTGTTTTACCTCAATTATTGGTTCGAGCAGTCCTGTAGGTCTAAGAACCTGCTCTACCACCACGCCTTCACATTTTTGCAGTTCATATTCGGCCGGTGTGGCACTAACAAAAACAACCTGGTTGAGCATAGCTTCAAATTCGTCGAACTTCAGCGGGCGGTTATCCAGGGCCGAAGGTAACCGGAACCCATATTCCACCAGTGTTTGTTTGCGCGAACGGTCGCCGCCGTACATGGCCCGTATCTGGGGCACGGTAACATGGCTCTCATCAACCACCATCAGGTAATCATCAGGGAAACAATCGAGCAGGCAGAAAGGCCTTCCACCGGGTTTTCGTCCGTCGAAATAACGGGAATAATTTTCGATGCCCGAACAATAGCCAAGTTCACGCATCATCTCCAAATCGTACGACACACGGTCTTCAATACGCTTGGCTTCAAGCACCTTACCCATATCTTTCAGATAAGCAATATGCGTGATCAGGTCGTGATGAATATCAGCTATCGCCTTCTTCATCTTGTCCTGCGAGGAGATAAACAGATTGGCAGGATAAATGGATATCGCGTCAAGTTTTTCGATAAAGTGTCCATTCACGGGTTCATAAGTTTCAATACTTTCCACTTCATCGCCAAAAAAACATATCCGTATGCAGAAATCGGCATAAGCAGGCGAAACATCAATGGTATCGCCGCGAACCCTGAAGTTGCCTCTTCCAAAAGAAACATCATTGCGTGAATACAAAATATTTACCAATGCCTGCAAAAATTTCTTTACCGGCACCAAATCCCCGGTTTTTATCCTGATGATGCTATTTGCAAAATCCTCGGGGTTACCAATGCCATAAATACAAGACACAGAAGAAACTACAATAACATCACGTCTTCCGGATAATAAGGATGAGGTAGCGCTTAACCTGAGTTTTTCAATTTCTTCGTTGATGGAAAGATCTTTCTCGATATAGGTGTTGGTAACGGGCAAATACGCTTCGGGCTGATAATAATCATAATAAGAAATAAAATACTCCACGGCATTATGGGGAAAAAATTGCCTGAACTCCCCGTACAGTTGGGCGGCAAGTGTTTTGTTATGGCTTAGCACCAGGGTGGGCCGTTGCACTTGTTGAATAACATTGGCAATGGTAAAAGTTTTTCCGGAACCGGTAACGCCCAGGAGCACCTGAGCCTCATCGCCGCGCTGCAATCCTTCGGTGAGTTGTTTTATAGCTTCGGGCTGATCGCCGGTAGGCATGTAATCCGATGTCAGTTCAAATTTCAACGGCTTACTTTTTTTTCTTTTCCACCAGGCAGGTTACCGGATAGTGATCAGAATTATCCGTTTCAACATTCTTAAAATTACTGGCTTTAAAATGGTTAGAGATAAAAATATAATCAATCCGGAACGAAGGATAGATTTTATAATATGTGGTACCGAGCCCAAAACCGGCCTCTTTAAAAGCATCATTGAGCAACGCAGCCACCTGATGATAGGCATAGGAAAAAGGAGTATCATTGAGGTCGGTGCAAAGTATTACCGGATAAGGACATTTTTTGATATGATCGGCCAACAGTTCGGCCTGCACCGAACGCTTGACAAATCCTCTTTTGAGATACCTTAAGATACGTAACGATTTATTTTTCAGATCTTTTTCTTCAGAATTGGTGTTACCGGAGGCGAGGTTATCGGCAAACTCGATATCGCTGTTACCAAGATGAAGCGATTGTAAATGAGCATTGTATATACGTACGGTGTCATCATCGATGAGAACATCCGTAAAAATACAGAAGTTATTTCTTGAATTCGGGAATTTTATCAGCCCCTTGCCTACAATCGGAAAAGTGGTAAAGGTAGCGAGGCCAAATTCATAAAGATGTCGTGAAACCACAGAATATTCGGCATGAACGTTGGAAGCTTTGAGAAAGGTTACCAGGGTATCGCGGGTTTTAAATTCACCGTTCAGATTATTTACAAACTCCTGAAAGCAAATGATATCGCAATTTTCTTTCTGTAGAAAGGAAAAGATTTTATTACGTTTTTCGTAGTTTATTTGCCAGTTTTTCTTGTAATTATAAAGATCGAAATTGTGCACATTGTATGACATAACTTTAATAGCCGAGCCGGCACCCTGGGATTTTTTTTCGGAATTGCACTGCATAAATGAAGTGAAATAACTGAAGCCCAGTAAAACAGGCAGGAGCGAAATCAATGAGTACCTGATCCTTATGAAAAGCCACATCACAATAAAAATTATGTTCACCATCAATACATAAGGATAAATTATTCCCGCGAAGGCAGGAAGCCAGAAAACAACAGGATTGATAAAAGATGAACTAAAAGAAACCAATAATAACAACACTGCCAGGATATTGACAATCAATAGCATTTTCAGAAAGAAATTCAGTTTTTTGTTTGATTTCTTTACCATTGATTACTTGCTTTTACTTTCCTTGAACAGATACTCTTTGTCCTCCTTGCTCAAACTTTCGTAACCTGATTTTTTTATTTTATCAAGTATATCATCAATGCGTTGCTGATGCTGTTTTCGCTCATAACGATACTGATCGTCGTTTTTGGGCTTAGTGGCATAGGAAGTTTTGACTTTGGGTTTGCGCACAAACCATTTTCTGAAAGGATTAGTAAGTTGCTTAATGACAAGTCCTTTCTTGAGAACGAGAATATAGAAAAAGCCAAAAAAAGCCCCCCCGAGGTGAGCTATATGTCCTCCTGGATTGTTGGTGAATGACTGGCCGGGTATCAAAGTCCAGAGGTCATAGATAACGAAAGCCAAAGCTATCCATTTGAATTTTACGGAACCAAAAATAAAGAGCCTGATGGGATAATCAGGAACATAGGCTGCAATAGCCACAATGATGGCCATGACGGAGGCCGATGCGCCTAAGGCTACTGAGGGTGTAAGCTGCACCTTAAAAGCCGGAAAAATATTGTAGGCAGCAATATAAAACAAAGCACCCAAAATACCTCCCAAAATGTACACTTGTAGAAGCCGTTTGCCAGTCAGGTACTCGGTAAAAATCACTCCTCCCACATACAACATCAGCATATTAAAGAATAAATGCCAGATGTTCTCATGGGTAAACATATAAGTAATTATGGTCCACGGCTTTAGAAGCAGCAGGCCCAGATCGGCCGGCACGGCCAGCCAATAGGCCAGTACGGTGATGCCGCCTTCGGAAAACTGGTATGGACTGATCAGATATAACTTAAAAAACAGTCGCGATAGATTAACAATAAGGAAAACAGCTATATTGATAATTACAAGTATCGACACCGTAGATTTGCTGGTAAAAAACCGCTTCAGCCCGTCGAGCGGCGAAGGCCTGCGTTGGCCGTATGGCTGTCCGGAGAAATTCCGGTTAAAATTATAGTAATTATTGCCTGTCATGAAATTGCCGTTTTTTGTATTGCCAACGCCAGAATAAAATCATGGCCAGACCAAACAACATACCGCCCAAATGGGCGAAATGAGCCACATTATCGCCCTGAACATTAGAAACACCAGAAATTAATTCCAGGGCTCCGTAAATTATCACAAACCATTTCGCTTTAATTGGTATAGCAAAATAAACATATATACGGGTATTGGGAAACATCATTCCAAAAGCAAGCAATATGCCGAAAACTGCTCCTGAAGCCCCCACCACTACCGGAGCATTCAGCAAATCCATTTTATACTGCAAGACAAACTCTGCTGAATAGGTAACTGCTTTTGACATATCAGTGTTTATCAACAGGTTGTATTGAGTAATAAAGTTTTTTAACGGTTCGTAAGAACCGTCTACAAAGCCCGAATTCAGTAACTGGTTGAGCTGTGCGTGACCGGGATCTGTGAGATAAGCATCCAACGCCTCCATAACCGGACGGAACTCAAAAAAAACAATTAAATAATGTAATGGCCGCACCGAGCCCGCACACCAAATAAAATATCAGAAAACGTTTCGG
>DAOOWO010000170.1:0-5930 GCA_035371225.1 Bacteroidales bacterium
ATGAAGCCGGCAAAGAGTTGGGGTTTGGAAAAAGCCGGGCACTCCGTTGTTCTTATTATCTTGAAGTAAAATTCAATTGTGCCTTATGGAAATACCGCGAAGCCATTTGCGCTACATGGTTTTGCAAATATGTAGGTCAACAGGCTGGATTTGAGTTCTGGGATGCTGTGAAATGTTGCGTAAAATATATAGAAGACAAACTGGCACTGCATTTTCTTGTCAAAGAAGGCTTACCAATAACACACCCGTATGGCGATAGTACCAATATCTCTTATGAGGATCTCGACGACCTGCCAATGGATGAAAAGGAATATAGTTTACGCTGGGGCAAATGGAAAGGACATGAAGAGGAATTTTATATTACCACCTTCTCCCTGTTTCAAAACCTGACTCCGAATGACTTTTCCCAAATCATGGGCAACCATTTTTTAATTTTGCTTTCTGACGTGGAGAAAAAATATTTCACCATGACTAAAATTCCTGAAAAAATGGTGGCAGATCGCGAAAGAATTGTTTCTCAAACAGATAACGGAAATTACCGCCTCGAAATGACAACCATCATCGAAAGAAATAACTCCTGTATTACCCATTCCTTTGAGATTCCCGCACCGGTAATAGACATTTTTGATGGCCTGATTTCTACCGAAGACGCCTTGCAACTGCTGGACAATGAATACGGAATTTGCCTGGGAAAAGACATCCTTATTGCCTTACATCAATATGGCATTCTATTACCAAAAAACAGTTGACTTTTTTATAAATATTTTGTATCTTTGAGCTAATACTCAAAAATATACGGTATGGAAAAAGTCAAGATAAAAGTAATTGCCCTGCTGATTGTTTTTATTACCTGTGCCGGATTTGTTTCGTGGAACAGGGAGGAAGAAACAAGGCTCCTGAACAACAATACCGCCATTATTCCCGATAAGTGTTTTCAAAATTTCATGAAAAACATGAGCGAATTGGGTGCGGTGTTTTATATTCCTGACAACAAGCTTGAAAAAGGTAAAGAACTCGGGCTGGTGCCAAAAGAAAAAAGCGCCAACCAAACCGAAAGTTATGAGTTTTATTCCTTTTTTAACCAGGTAGTCCCCGTGGAGCGCTCCACTGATGAATGCTCAAAAAAACTAAAACTGACATTAGAAGAATTGCAAATGGTCATTTTTGTGGATAAAAAAAAGTCGGACCAATACTCGAAATATGGCATCGAAAAAACAGCCTGGAAAGTGGAGCATAAAAACTTTAAACTTGATGGGAAATATAAACTGACGGAAAAGTTAACAGTCAAATTTGATAATAATACCAACGCCGTGCTTATTCCCATGTCGTGGTCGTGGGGGTTATAAGCAGCGTTGCCGGCTGATATCAGCCCTACGTATTGTGTTACAACAACATCGTGTGTTGTTTAAATCCGTCCACATGAAAAAATTCTATTTTGTTTTATTGCTGATCCTTGGCACTTACTTGGCAGGGACGGCACAAAGCCAGAATCCGCAGGCAAATAGCATATATTTTAAGTTTCAGACACGCTTAAAAGCTGGAGCAGGTCAAACCTTTAAGGCCCTGCCAACGGCTTTTGATTTCACAATGCAAAAACTTGATGCTCCTGGTGCGATCATGGACACTTCGTTCCATGATGTGGAAAATAATTTTCTAAATACGAAATGGGGCTTCTTTGGCGGTGGAAATTTTGATTTTTACTTTCATAAAAACTTTGGGTTTGGCGTTGATGTGGATTATTTTAACAACAAACTGGATTTTATTATTCCTGATACGGCAACAAATTATGTAAATACACATTAGACGCAGGTTCCTCCTGTGGAACTTAAAGAAAGCCGGCGAACCAATCAATCGTTGATCTTTGTGGGAATAGGCCCGAGTTTTAAAGCATTTACAAACGACCATTGGGATATTGATATTAATATCCGTGGCGGATTGAGCCATCTCAATATGGGGTCTCTTCTTTACAAATTCCATAATATTGACAACCCAAATCAGATGCCTCTTTATGACACACTCTTATATTTTGATTATACAAAACCAGTTAATGCCTTTGGGCTAAAAGCCGGGCTTTACGTAAATTACTGGTTCAATTCATGGATTGGCGTAACATTGGGTGCTGATTTTATCCACACATTTGTGTCGGCTGAAAAAATTGATGACGATCCTGATTATATATTTAAATATAAAAATCCTGATTATTACCTTGGGTATGATGGGAAATTCAATCCGTATTATTATTTCGGCCAACCATCTCCTGATTATCACCCAACCAAGCTAAATGTCAATCATTTTTCCGTATCCGCCGGTTTGGTTTTCCGTTTTATCCAACCTGAGGTGAAAACTCCCAAACCCGAAGTCGTGAAAAAAGAAGTTGGCCATAAAGACATTATTGTTTTAGTAAAAGATTCAATATCAAATATTCCCGTCAAAGGAGTATTGGTCAGCCTCAGGGATAAATCGGGAAAAGTTACCGAAAGTAAACTTACGGAAGATAACGGCAAAGTTGTTTTTTCTGGCGTAGCTCCAGGTGATTACACAGTTTCAGGTACCTTGGGTGAAATAAAAACAAATGTTGAAAATATTGCAAAAGAGGAATTTGACACCAAAAAAGACGCTATCTATAAAGAATTATTATTAAACAATCTGAATTTTATCCTGGAAGGAGTAACCGAAGAATGTACAAAGAAGAAAGCGCTCGGCAATGTACAGGTTGAACTGACAAACAAAACCACCGGCAAAATTTCCAAAACAAAGTCTGATGAAAATGGATTTTTTACTTTTCCGCTTGAACCCAATACCGATTATTCGATTGTGGGAACACGTGATGGCTATTACTCTGGCATACAAGAAATTACCACCAAGGGACTGAAAAGGAGTAAAACCCTGTATGTAAAATTAACCTTATGTGTTGAACAATTAGAGGTCGGGAAAACATTTGTTCTCAACAATATTTATTATGATTTCGATAAGTGCAATATCAGGGCCGATGCTTCGGTTGAACTGGACCGCCTGGTGAACATTATGAAAGAAAATCCAACCATGGAAATAGAACTGTCGTCGCATACCGATCAACGCGGCACCGATGCCTATAACGAAAAACTTTCACAATGCAGGGCCGAAAGCGCCGTGAGCTACATTGTTGGAAAAGGAATCAGCAAATCGCGTATCACAGCAAAAGGATACGGCGAAAGTCGCTTGTTAAAAGACTGTTTCCTTGAAAAAGATTGCCCGCAAACCTCCGAAGGCGATTGTCCCTGCCATCAGAATAACCGGAGAACCGAAGTTAAGATTATCAGGATGTAACATCTTTTGTCAATATCATAAAACTGACATATTTCTGAATATCAGTTTATTAATAAGACATTGACCGCTGGTTCGAAAGTGCTCCGACCAGCGGTCAAATTTTTAGCGCATGAACAAATAAAAATATCTATAATTTTGGGGATATTTTTATAAATCTGATTACAGTGAATAAAGAATCCGTACTTTTTACTTCTGCCAATATTGGTCCGGTAACCCTGCGAAACCGGAGCATCCGTGCTGCCGCCTTTGAGGGCATGTGTCCTGGCAACCGTCCGTCGAAGATGCTGATTGATTACCATCGTTCTGTGGCTGCCGGAGGCATCGGCATGACTACGGTGGCCTATGCTTCGGTAACACGCGACGGTCTTTCGTTTCCGCACCAGTTGTGGTTGCGTAAGGAAATCATTCCTGAACTACGTACGCTCACCGATGCCATCCACCGCGAAGGTGCTGCCGCCTCTATACAGTTGGGACATTGCGGCAATATGTCGAAAAGCTCCGTGGCCGGCAGGATACCGTTGTCGCCTTCCGGCGGACTAAACATCTATTCGCCCACCTGGTCAAAAAAAATGACCAAAGAAGAAATTGTGCAGATTACCTCCGCCTATGGCGAGGCCGTGAACACTGCCCGCGAATCGGGTTTCGACACTGTGGAGGTACATGCCGGCCACGGCTACCTCATCAGCCAGTTTCTTTCACCCTATACCAATCACCGCAAAGATGAATTTGGCGGGTCGCTCGAAAACCGCATGCGGTTTATGCGGATGGCCATGAGAAACGTTATCATGGCAGCCGGTAACGACATGGGCGTGGTAGTTAAGATGAACATGAACGATGGTTTTCGTGCCGGAATGCAAACGGATGAATGCCTGGAGGTTGCCCGCACTCTGGAGAAAGAAGGAGCTCATGCCCTGGTACTGAGCGGCGGTTTTGTAAGCAAGGCGCCCATGTATGTGATGAGGGGAAGTATGCCGATAAAAACCCTGACGTATTACATGAAAAACAGCCCCCTGAAGTTGGGTGTAAAAATCGCGGGACGGTGGATGATACAACCGGTTCCGTTCCGGGAAGCTTATTTTTTGGAAGATGCCCTGAAATTCAGGCAGGAAGTAAAACTGCCGCTGATTTATGTGGGTGGTCTGATATCCGGAAAGAAAATTGACGAAGTGCTGGATTCCGGCTTTGAATTTGTTTCTATGGCGCGTGCCCTGTTGAATGAGCCAGGGTTCATCAACCGCCTGAAACACGACAGGCAAGCTGTTAATCAATGCGTGTGTGCGAACTATTGCATAGCACGTATGTATTCCATAGAAATGGCCTGCCATCAAAAATGTGGCAATGTCCCCAAATGCCTGCATAAAGAACTTGGTATTAAAAATTAATTTACATCGATGATGGGCTCAGCAGTAAAGGAAACCGTTCTGATCACCGGGGGAAGTTCCGGTATCGGTTATGCCATAGCCAAAGAATTTGCCTTACAGGGATATCATCTCATACTTGTAAGCAATCAGCAGGAACAACTGCAAAAAGTTGCCGCCGAATTTAAAGAAACATTTAATACAGAAACACATACCCTGTTCCTGGACCTGGCTGCTCCGGATGCCGCCGACAAACTATACGCATGGTGTAGCCGCGAAAAGCTTACGGTAGATATTCTGGTGAACAATGCAGGCATGTTAATCTTTGGCGAAATAGCGAAAACCGGGGTTGAAAAAACCCGTTGCATCATGACATTGCACACAACAACGCCTGCGCTGATATGCACTTTGTTTGGCAAAGACATGAAAGAAAGACACAAAGGCAACATCATCATTATTTCGTCGCTGGCATCATACATGCCTTATCCCGGCATCGCTCTGTATGCCGCCACCAAAGGTTTTCTGAAGAGTTTTGCGCGGTCGCTGCGTACCGAAATGCTGGATTACCAGGTGAATGTTACCTGCGTATGTCCGGGGGCCGTATCTACCGATCTATACGACCTCAGCCCAAAATGGCGTTCTGTAGCCATAAAAACGGGCATCATGATGCGCCCCGAAAAATTAGCCCGTAAAATTATCAGGGCAATGCAGCACCGAAAAGCGCTGCTGATACCCGGCTGGGTAAACAAATTATCCTTGCCGGTGCTTTGCATTCTTCCACATGGAATTATTGTGCTGATAAGAAGGCATTCCAGACTGTTGCCACCCGATAAACCCTAAGATTGCTTGTCTTCCGAAATCTTTATCATGGCCTGTGTATAATGATAAATAGCGCCACTACTACTCTCGCAAAAACCGCCCTGAGGAATCCAGCCTTTTTGAATCAGATCATTTACCTGTTTTATCAGGTCTTCTAATTTCGAATCGGTAAGAACTGTGTAAAGCATAAAAAACAATTTTGTGGTTAATAAAAATTGACTATTTTCGTCATAAAGTTATGATTTTTTTTGCAAAACATTTGATTTACTAATTTTATTTTCTTGCAAAAATAATTGCTAATAGGCAGACATAAAGAAAAAGCGCCTTCGCTGATATAAATAAAATAAAAGCAACATAATTTTCTAAATCATAAATACTTTCCGGATTAACAAAGCTGAATTCAACTTGCAAATGCAACAGAATTCTGATTAATAATTTGTTTAAATA
>DAOOWO010000171.1:0-5926 GCA_035371225.1 Bacteroidales bacterium
GCCAGGTTTTTAACGAGTTGCAGGGAGTAATTGTTGTTATTGTTTTTGCTGAGCAGGTCGGGATATTCCTTTTCGAGGAGTTCCAGTTCCTGGCGGCTTATGTTTGGTGTGCCGGTAACTTTCAGGTATTTGGTGTTCATTTTCTCAATCAGCGCCGACTGGAAGTAGGGCGAATAGATATCTTTGGTAGTTAAGATGTAATCATAACAACTTATGGCATCGTCATAAAAGCCGTTTGAAACAGCTATTCCTGCCAGTTCATAAGGGCGTTCGCCTTCTTCGTCGAAGCGTTTGTCGATGGCTTTTGCCTGCACGGCAGCGGCTCCAAATTCTTTTTCCTGGATAAAATACCAGAGTAGCAACAAGGGATAAGGCCTGATGTCGGGTTCTTTTTTGATGCGCTGAAGCAGGGCCGTCCTGAAGATGGTGTTACGGGTATTGTCGGGGTCGCTGGCCAGCAGATCCTGCAACAGGCTTTGTACTTCTTCCTGAGAGCCGGGATAGCTTTTAGCATAATCAAGGTACTGTTCGAGGGCTGCGCTGAAATCATTTTTTTTCAGGTATATTTCCGCAAGTTCAAGGTTAAAAAGGTAGGTGTTTTTTAAGAGTTTTTTTCCCTGTTCATAAGATTTTATGGCGTAATCGGGCTGGCCGCGCAATAAAAAAGCATTGGCCGTGATTACAATTTGTTCTTTGTCTGAAGTTAACAATTTAACAGTATTGTCAAATTGTTTTTTTGCTTTGTCGTGTTGATTTTCCAGTTCGTAAACATACCCCAGGTCTACTGATAACGCATAATTCCCGGGATTTTTTTTGATGGTTCTGTTGATCAGTTTTTCGGCTTTGTCGAACTGATTTAAAGCCACCAGGCAGTTCAGGTAATAATCATAAATAAAAGGGGTGGGCGTTTTACTATAGATTTCTTCAAATAAAACAACGGCTTTGTCAAATTCTTTATCCTGAAAATACTGTATGGCCAGTTGTTCATTGGTGCCGGGCTGGGCTTCGCCCTGATAAGCGGCTGTCAGAAGAATAAAAACCAGTGCCGAAAACCGGACAAACAGCCAAAGCCCGCGCCGAAGTTTTGTTTGTTTCTGGTGGTCAGGCATGGCATCATTTTTTTTCTGCCGGACGATCATCTTTTGGGTATGTTTCCAAAAGTTTCAGTAAATAGGGATGAACGGTGTCAAAGTTGGCATATTGTTGCAACACCTGGCTTACCTGTCTGTTGATTTGAAATGTCAAATCGTGCACCGATTTGGATTCTATTGCAAAATAATCTTTAAATTCTTTTTCATCCAACAGCCTTTTGTCCACATCGTGTTTAAGGTTTTCAAGTTGTTCGCGCGAAATTTTCAATTCCTGGTCATAAGAGTTGTGCTTGTTTACCATCACTTTAAAGGCTTTGCGTACTTCCTGAAAGGCACACATATATTTCCAGTTTTCATCATTGCGGTATTCGTGGTAATGCACAATAATACGTTTGTTGGTTTCCTGAAAAGCACTGTATTTTTTTCGCACCGTGTCGATATTCATTTTTTCAAGATTACTATCTGTGGAGTCCAGGATAGCCATGAGGCTGTCGATTTTTGCCAATTGCTGTTTTTTTTCCGCGTTATGGCATGCACTCAGCACAAGTATTATCGTAGCTATGATGAGGAAAAAAGGGGTGCGTGTCATTATATAGATGTTAGTTAATAATTTCAAAACCTGTGTATTGTGCGAGTGCTGCGGGAATTTTGATGCCATCGGCTGTCTGTTTGTTTTCCAAAAGGGCAGCAACTATTCTTGGTAACGCTAAAGCGCTTCCGTTTAGTGTGTGAGCAAAATTAATTTTCCCGTCTTTGTTTTTGAAACGAAGTTTCATCCGGTTGGCCTGAAAACTTTCAAAGTTCGACACAGAGCTTACTTCGAGCCATCTTTTTTGTGCGGCAGAAAAAACTTCAAAATCAAAGGTCATGGCCGAGGTGAAGCTGATGTCGCCGCCGCAGAGTTTCAGTATTCTGAATGGCAGTTCAAGTTGTACAAGCAAGTTTGCCACATAGTCGCACATTTCTTTTAATGTGTCATAAGATTTTTCGGGGTGTTGTATCTGGACAATCTCTACTTTGTCAAATTGGTGCAGGCGGTTGAGTCCCCTGACATCTTTGCCGTAGGATCCGGCTTCACGGCGGAAACAGGAAGAATACGCTACATTTTTCAGGGGTAGGTCGGTTTCTTTGAGTATCATATCCCTGTAAAGGTTGGTAACAGGCACTTCGGCGGTAGGTATGAGGTACAATTTGTCTTCGGTTGCGTAATACATTTGTCCGTCTTTGTCGGGCAGTTGTCCGGTGCCATAGCCTGAGGCTTCGTTTACCATCAGCGGGGGTTCTATTTCCAGGTACCCTGCGTTTACAGCGGAATCGAGAAAAAATTGTATCAGTGCCCGTTGCAGGCGTGCGCCTTTGCCGAGGTATACAGGAAAACCGGCACCAGTAATTTTGTTGCCGAGTTCAAAGTCGATGAGTTTGTATTTTGATGCCAGTTCCCAGTGAGGCAGGTCGTTGCCTGGATTCAGCGTGGGAATTTCTGCGCCGCCGGTAAACACAATTTCGTTGTCTTCGGCTGATTTCCCGGGTTTGATGGTGGGATGAGGGGTGTTGGGCAACTGAAGCAGCAGGTTTTTTTGTTTTTCTTCGCTGGATTTCAGGCTGTCTTCCAGCTCTTTTACCGTTTTTTTTGCTTCGATGGATTTTTCCTTTAACAGGTTGGCTTCCTGAAGTTTGCCGTTTTTAAAGAGTTCACCGGTGTCTTTAGCCATTTTGTTGAGTTCGGCCAACAGGTCATCGAGTTTTTTTTGTGTGGCTCTTCTTTCGTCGTCGCAGGCGAGTATGTCTGCTACTAATTGTGTGGCGTCAAAGTTTTTTATGGCCAGGGCTTTGACAATATTTTCTGCATCGAGCCGGAGACTGCTGAGTTGTATCATGGTAAATATTTTTTTACAAAATTAATTTTCTTTATGGAAAAAAAAATCTCCGATTACAAAAAGCAACCGGAGATTTTATCAGTAATTTGATTGGTTATTGGTTTTTTTCGGTGTCTTGTTTTTCAAGAGGGGTAACCGAGACATACGAACGGTTGTCTTTCTTTTTTTGAAATTCAACGATACCGTCTGTCAATGCAAACAATGTGTGGTCTTTGCCGATACCTACATTTTGGTCGGGATTGTGAACGGTACCACGCTGACGAACAATAATATTTCCTGCAGTGGCCAACTGTCCGCCATAAATTTTTACTCCAAGACGTTTGCTGTGTGATTCGCGACCGTTGGTCGAACTACCAGCACCTTTTTTATGTGCCATAACTATTAATTTTTAATTAGGTGTTGAAACTAAACGAGAATATCTTCAATCTGAATTTTGGTCATGTATTGTCTGTGTCCGTTGGATTTCTGATATCCTTTTCTTCTTTTCTTTTTAAAAACAATCACTTTGTCACCTTTCATGTGCGAGAGGATTTTTGCATTGATGCTTGCTCCGGCTACATTAGGAGTGCCAACTTTTACTGCACCTTCGTTGTCGATGAGCAGCACTTTATCGAAAGTAACGGCGGTTCCTTCTTCTCCTTCGAGGCGATGAACAAAAATTTCCTGTTCTTTTTCAACTTTGAATTGTTGTCCGGCTATATCTACTATTGCGTACATTATAAAGAATTTATGTTTTTGAAAATGGACTGCAAAGATATACAAAATTTTATTTCCAAATACGCGGGACTTATTTTTTTTTGAATAATTTTTTAAAATAATTTGTGGAAGTAAAAAATATGTATACCTTTGCACTCCCTAAAAAACGTTATACAATGAAAAGAACATTTCAGCCATCGCAGCGCAAAAGAAAGAATACACACGGTTTTCGCAAGAAAATGGAATCAGCTAACGGTCGCAGGGTTTTAGCAAACCGCAGGGCTGAAGGAAGACATAAACTAACCGTTTCGGACGAAAAACAACATAAAAAGTAATTTGCTATAAAACTATAGTATTTTAATAAAAACATTTAATTTTGAGGAGATAATTTAGTTTGTCTCCTCATTTTTTTTTAATCCATCGCTCATGGGCTTCTTTTCCTGGTTTTTAATAATTGTTTTAATCGGTTGGATACTTTTTTTATATGTAATACCGTTTTTTGTCCGGCTATATTTAAAAAAACTTGCAAAAAAATTTGAAAACCATTCACAACAAACTTCTGCCCCCGAAAAAAAAGAAGGCTCGGTCAACATTGATTACATTCCCGAAAAACACCTGGAGAAGGATAAGGAAGCGCCCGGAGATTATGTGAATTTTGAAGATATAGAAGAAAAATAATATGCTTATGAAAAATTTTGATTACAAAAAATTTATTCCCTATGTTGTTGCTGTTGCAGTGTTTATTGCTATTGCGCTGATATATTTCAGTCCGCTGCTCGAAGGCAAACAATTGTATCAAAGTGATATTGTTAACTATCGCGGCTCGGCACAGGAGATAAAAGATTTCCGCCAGGCTACCGGCGAAGAGGCTTTGTGGACCAATTCCATGTTTGGTGGTATGCCGGCTTATCAGATTGATGTTTCTTTTAAAACCAACGTAGCCAAGGTGTTCAATAATATTTTCAAGTTATGGCTGCCTCACCCGGCAAGTATATTAATGGTATTGCTCCTCTGTTTTTTTATCCTGATGCTGGCATTAAAAACCGACCCCTGGCTGGCTATTGTGGGGGCTGTGGCCTTTGCCTTTTCGTCTTATTTCTTCCTTACCATCAGTGTGGGGCATAATGCCAAAACACTCGCCATTGCTTATATGCCGGCAGTTATGGCCGGTATAATCACAGCCTACCGCGGCAAATACCTTCTGGGAGCGGCATTAACAGCGCTGTTCATGGCTGTTGAAATTGCCGTGAACCATGTGCAGATGACCTATTACCTGATGATAATACTTGGTTTTGTTGTGCTCTTTGAATTTATTTATGCCATCCTGAAAAAAAGCATGGCCAATTTTTGGAAAGCTACGGCCGTCATCCTGGTGGCTGGTTTTATTTCATTGATTCCCAACATCTCCAATCTGTGGACTTCCTACGAATATATGAAGGAAACCATACGCGGCAAACCAGAATTGACCTCCAACCAGAAAATCCGTTCCTCAGGTCTGGATAAGGATTATATTACCCAATGGAGCTATGGGGTAGGCGAAACCTTTACCCTGATGATTCCCAATGTTAAAGGCGGCGGCGATGCCAGGCTGGGTGATACCAAATCGGCGCTGGATAAAGTGGACAGAAATCTTCGCAAACAAATAGCGCAACAAAATCATTACTGGGGCAACATGCCATTTACCGCGGGTCCTGTATATGCAGGAGCCTTTATATGTTTTCTCTTTGTACTGGGATTATTTATTGTGAAGGGAAAACTCAAGTGGGCCTTGTTCGGGGCTACTGTGCTGGCGATCATGCTGGCATGGGGACATAATTTTATGCCGCTCACCGATTTTTTCATTGATTACGTTCCTTTTTATAACAAATTCAGGGCGGTGTCATCCATTCTGATTATTGCAGAGGTCACCATACCGATACTGGCCATTCTGGCCCTGAAACAAATTGCCGACAACCCCAACCTGATAAAGGAAAAAAAGACGGCTTTTTTTGTGTCGCTGGGGCTGACTGCCGGTTTAACACTGCTTTTTGTGCTCTTGCCTAAAATGTTTTTCGATTTTATCAAAGATACCGAAGCTGTTCAATTTGACGGATACATTCAACAGGGCGCCAACCAGGCCCAGATTGATGATTTTATCAGCAACCTGGAGATTGCCCGTATATCCATTTTCAGGATGTCGTGCCTGCGCACCATATTATTTATTGTAATAGGGGCAGCGATGTTGTGGGCGTATGCCTCGGCAAAAAAGATCAGCAAATACTT
>DAOOWO010000172.1:0-5922 GCA_035371225.1 Bacteroidales bacterium
TATTATATCGCTGGGACGATGCAATTATCATCTCCGGACAATTTGAATGGCGAAATTTCCTGCTGTCACTAAGTTACGATGTTAATACCTCTAAACTGGCAGCAGCAAGTAAAAGTGCCGGAGGATTAGAAGTATCCTTCAGGTATGTCACTCCTCTGCCCACCATGAAAAATAAAAGCTTGTACTAAAATTCAGCCTGACTGGCCTTTAGGATATTATGCCGCATCATTATTTTAAGTACTCATTCCGCCACACACATTGATTACCTGGCCGTTGACATAGGATGAAAGGTCGGATGCCAGGAAAAGCGCTACATTAGCCACATCTTCGGGCTTGCCTGCCCGTCTCAGAGGGATATTGGCTATCCATTTTACTCGGGCATCTTCCGGAATTTTCTGGGTCATTTCTGTTTCAATAAATCCAGGAGCAATGGCATTGCAGCGGATATTGCGGGAGCCTAATTCCTGTGCCACCGATTTGGTAAAGCCGATGATGCCTGCCTTGGAAGCTGAATAATTCGCCTGGCCGGCATTTCCGTTGACACCCACCACCGAGCTCATATTTATTATTGAGCCGAAACGCTGCTTGAGCATCACTTTCTGACAGGCTTTGGTGAGGTTAAAAACCGATTTCAGGTTGATATTGATAACCATATCCCATTCCCGTTCACTCATCCTCAGAAGCAAATTATCGCGTGTGATACCGGCATTGTTGACTAAAATATCGATAACCGGAAAATCAGCAAGAATCCTTGTTATCGTTTCTTCGCTCTGCAAAAAAGAGCTGGCATCAGAAGCATAGCCTTTTGCTTTAACACCCATATTCTGCAGCACCATTTCTGCGTTTTGCATGGGTTCATCATAGTTCAAATCAGTAAAAGCAATATTACACCCGTTTTCTGCAAACACCTGTGCGATGGAATATCCTATTCCTCGGGATGCACCCGTAATAATAGCCGTTTTTCCTTCAAGTAATTTCATGATAAAAAAAATTTTATCAAAATTAGCAATAAAATAATAAATTTGATTTTTTTAGCACTAAATCTTATGAACTATCGTTGTTAAGCCAACTATGAAGCCTGTTACTCGCATATTGATGTTTTTTTTATTATTCTTTGCCGGATTTGTGTCGCATGCCCAGCAAAAAGACAGTATCAACAAACAGTTGCTCACTGCCTCCTACGAAGGAAAAACCGACGAGGTGCTTCTGTTGGTTGAAGACAGCGTTGATATCAACACAACCACTGAAGAAGGTATTACACCACTGATGTATGCTTCGGAAAAAGGGTTTGCCGAAATAGTAAAAATTCTGTTATTCCATGGGGCGGATCCCAACAAAAGTCCGGAAAACGGCAGGACTGCCCTGATCAGCGCCGCCATAAACAACCATATGGATATTGTTTACCTGCTGTTAATTTATGGAGCCAATATAAATGCTACCGACGAATTTGGAGTAACTGCACTTATTTACGCTGCCAGTTATAACTATTATGACATGACCGAGTACCTCATAATAAATGGAGCCCAGCATGTTATCAAAACCCAGGACGGCACCGATGCATTGCTAGCAGCCGCTTACCACGGCAACACCGAAATTGTCAACCTCTTGTGTAATCACAATGCCGATATCAACACTGTCGACTATCTGGGATTCACCCCATTCGCCCTGGCCATCCGCAACAATGATATGTACCTTACCGAAACGCTGATAAACCGGCAGGCCGCAAGTACTGCACCAATAAAAAATCTTCCTTCGGTCAATCTTGTTGATTATGCCAGAATATGGAACTGCCAGCCCATCGTAAAAAGACTGAAAAAAGAAGGCTTACACGGGTCTTTTTGGCCATTCTTCAATAAACTGACTTTAAATTATCATGTGGCTACTTTTAATACCAACGACTATTTTATGGGTGCCGGTATCGGGATATTTGATTCAAAGTATTCCATCAGCTTTGAACTGGGCTTAAATGGAAGAATATCAAAAAAACGAGTACTGGAGCAACAATCAGAAGGCGTGTACTTCCAGCTATGGGAAAAACGCAATTACGTATTTTTGGGAATAGAAAAACTTTTCAATATACCAACAAAAAACATCAACCACCGGCAAGGGATATACTTACGGGCCAAAGGCCTGCTAACATATGGCTCTTATGAAGGGCTATATCATAGACCCACCAAAAAATTTACTTTTGCTCCTGCTATCGGCTACAGTTACTGGTTCAAAAACTTTTTCCTGAAAGCCGGATACGAATATTGCGATCTAGGGATTTATAAAAATATGGACCATTGGATTACCCTTTCGGCAGGGGTTGCCATCAACCTTTCGAAAAGCAAATTAGAGAAAAAAATTTACTGGATGTAGTTATGAATACCATTAAGCCCATATTCCTGCTGACAATACTTTCCTGTCTCTGCCTGTGTCTGTCATGCGAATCCAATTATATCAGCAATCCTGAAGATTGTCTGAATTACGATTATTCCGACTGCAACACTACCGAGCCATCGGTTGTTCCCTTACACATTAAACTTACTATCAACGGTGAAAACCCCAGTGTCCCCCTGACTATTTTTAAAGGCAAACTGGAAAACAACAATATTATAGCATCCGATACTGCAACTTCATCCTCATACACTATTTGGTTAGCCCCCGACAATTACTATACCGTGGAAGCCCGCTACCGATCCGGGAATGATATTATTTACGCCTTTGATGGGGATAATGTAAAAAAAATAAGAAACCAGGTTTGTGATTCGGTTTGCTGGACTTATCAGGAAGGAAATGTGAATGTGGAATTAAAATAGGAAAAACAGCTTAGTAATTAGGTCTTTCAGCTTCTTAAACGATTTTTCCGGAGGTGATGATTAATAATAATATCAAATTTAGTGGTATCCAGAAAAGTGTCAAAGCGAAGGTGGTCTTTGCGTTCGTTGTTTTTGCCCTGCATAATATCATCGCCATATTCATTTAGAATGACTTTCCATAAGAGTTCGGTACAGTAAAATTCCGAACTGTCTTCAATATTAAAAGCATTGTCGAAGGGTATCTGCCGTTTGAGGTAATCCTTAGCTCTGCGGCTCATGGCCGACAGTGGCTTATTAATTTGGGGTTTGTATCTGATAACGATAACGGAATTAAACTGGCTGTCGCGGATAAAACTCCGGATGTCTTGAGCCTGCACGCCGTCAATATTGGATAATGTGCTGGATACCGAGTGTATTACCTGAAACTGTGTATCACTTTTACAAACAATGGCACAATGAGAGATGTCGTACTTTTCGTCCAGTTGTTCAACGATCATATCACTGACGAGGCCGTATCCATGGCGCAGAATGATATCACCGTCCTGAATTTTATTTAATTCCCCTTCAGAGAGGGCATACCTATAAAAAGATTGTTCCTGCATGCTTCGATGTTCGTAAGCATACAGGAACAACCTTAAAGAAGCGGTTACTGACAAAATTATAATGAAAATAATAACTGTTTTTTTCATTATTCAGTCCCGCACAAAAACTTCTGATTATTCTACTGCGGCAGTTGTGTCAACGGCTGTGGTATCTTCAGTAGGCATAGTTTCTTCACCAGTCCCTTCTTTTTTCTGATCAACAAGCCATTTGCCTTCTTTTTTTACTAAGTTGAGTGATTCTTCTTTGCCATCAGCAGTATATTTACATACTGAAGCTTCTTCGGTAGTTTCGCATTTCATGTTTTCAATTTTCACTTCTTTAGCTTCCTGAGCTCCGCCTACACCTGAAAAACTTTTCATCATATCCAGCATTTGGCCGGTTTCTTCGGTAGCAATTTTCTTAGCTTCGTCAAATTCTTTTTTGTTTAAATGATTCAGATATTTTGTTGCTACTGCTTCAGGAGTGTTTCCTTTGTCGCCGCATGAGGCAAATGCTATAACAACGATAGCTGCGATTACTAAACTAAATAATTTTTTCATGGTTCTTTTTTTTGGTTATTAATTTCGATTTAACTTTGCAAAAGTAATATTATTTTTTTGATTTTAACATTTTTTATGAATTTTTTTTACTAACAATCCTGTTTGTTAGAAACTATTGGTTCTCAAAAACAGTGGTACGCACAAAGTTTTTTTTACACAAATGAATGATATTGTTGAGTTTACTAAATTTTTAGTCGGCAGATTACAAAAAAAACTTCCTGGCAAAGAGGCACATTTCAGGATGGTGCCATCTGTGCGGCTGGACGAATTTGATTCCATCCCCGAAAATGCCCGTCTTAGCAGTGTCCTGATTCTGCTATTTGAAAAAAACGCAAAAATACATACCATATTAATACAGCGTCCTGAATATAATGGTATCCATAGCGCCCAGATTTCATTGCCCGGCGGAGGGTACGAAGAAAAAGATCTTTCTGCGCAACATACCGCTTTGCGCGAAACACAAGAAGAAATTGGCCTCGACCCGGCTACTATAAATATTATTGGCAGCCTGACCGATTTATATATACCGCCAAGTAACTATAGGGTAAAACCTTTTGTTGGCTATTGCAGGGATATCAGCGGAATAAATCCTGACAAACACGAGGTGAAAAAAATACTCACTGTGGCAATTGAGGATTTTGCAGGAACAAAAAATGTAAAATCAAAAAAAATCAAGATACAAAACGGCACAACCTATGAAACCAGTTATTACGACATTATGGGGCAGACTGTTTGGGGCGCCACCGCGATGATATTCAGTGAATTTGCCGAACTTTACGAAGAGTTCATTAACCGGAGAAATTTGCCTCCTGCCAAAAAACATATTGACACAGCCACAAAATGATTATTTTTGGTAAAACATGTTAATCGTCATTCATGAAAAAAATCATCTCAACACATCATACAACCTTATTATTCGTCGTATTACTTTTTGGGATGAGTTTTTTGTACCGCTACGACAAAATTATCACGCTGCGTCCCTGCTCAATACATCAGCACAGGCAGTGTGATTGTCTGTCGATGACCTACAATTATTACCAGTACCACACAAATTTTTTTGAACCGCAGACCAATCTGTTGACAGGAAAAGATTTTAAAGGAAAAAACGTCTCAGAGCTTCCCATATTGCACTATGGTGTTGCCCAACTCTGGAAAGTTTTTGGTTATCACGAATGGATTTACCGGCTGGTGGTTCTTTTAATTATGTATGCAGGATTGCTGGCCCTTTTTAAGGTTTTTCAGCACCTCTTAAACGATCCTTTCTGGCAAATTATTCTGCCTCTGTGGCTTTTTTCTTCACCAATACTTATTTATTATGGAAATAACTTTTTAGCTGATGTCCCTGCCTTGAGTTTTGCTTTTGCCGGCTGGTATTTTTTTACCTGTTATGTGCGCAAACAGCGAACGAGCTGCCTTATATGGGCATTTGTTTTCTTTTGCTTAGCCATGTTGCTCAAAATAACCGCCGGCATGAATTTTCTGGCTTTTGGAGGATTATTTCTGACCGAACGCATGAAAATTATTAATAGCGGCGCAAAACCGGTATTTAAAAAACCCGCACTGACACTTACCTTCATAATAATAACATCTGCCATTGTTTTCGCCTGGTACTTTTATGCCTATCATTATAACAGCACCCACCTCAGGCCCGATGAAGCTCCCGCATTTCTGACCGGCATCCTGCCAATATGGGGATTATCCTATGCGGAAATTATCGCGATAGTGCGAATAATACTGGACTTTCAGATTGGAAATTATTTTAATACTGCCGGATTACTAATGATCCTGGGATTCTTCGTAATTGTACTACTAAATTATAAGAAACAAAACCCACGGCTACTGATTGTCAACATCATTATTTTTCTGTCATGTATCGGAGGTATCATTTTGTGGTTCCGGGTGTTTGACGTACACGATTATTACCTCACTAATTATTTGGTTTTTATTCCTGCCACCTGTTTAACTTTTTTCTGGTTTGT
>DAOOWO010000173.1:0-5888 GCA_035371225.1 Bacteroidales bacterium
CTGTAGCCGGAACGCATGGCAAAACCACCATCACAGGCATGATTGCCCATGTGCTGCAGTCGTCAGGTATTCCCGTAAATGCTTTTATCGGCGGCATCGTGAAAAATTTTCAATCCAACCTGGTTTATTCCGAAAATGCCGTGGTTGCCGTAACCGAAGCCGATGAATACGACCGTTCGTTTTTATCCCTGGATCCGGACATCGCCATTATTTCGGCAATTGATGCCGACCACCTCGATATTTATGCCGACAAAAAAAACCTGGTGGATTCCTATCACGCTTTTGCCGGCAAAGTAAACCCAGCCGGAACACTGATCATAAAAAATGGCCTGCAGGAGCCCGCAACACATGAATATAGCATGGTTCATTATGATAAAAATGCCCTGGCAGATTTTTACGCCAAAGATGTGTATATCGAAAATGCCAGATATCATGCGACATTTTGTTTGCAGGGCGAAGAGATTAAGCTTACCCTAATGATCCCCGGATGGCATAACGTGGAAAACGCCGTGGCCGCTGCCGCCGCCTGTTATCTGTTCGGAGCAGATGCGCAGTCAATAAAACAGGGACTGGAAACTTTTGAAGGCGTGAGCCGAAGATTTGATATCCGCTATCAGCAGGGGAATACTACCTACATCGATGATTATGCCCACCATCCCGAAGAACTCCGTGCCTTTATCAGAGCCGTCAGGGAGTTGTATCCCGACAAAAAAATTACCGGCATATTTCAACCCCATTTGTACTCAAGAACAAGAGATTTTGCCGGAGAGTTTGCCGCAGTACTGGATAATCTTGACGAAGCCATCCTACTCGATATTTATCCTGCGCGGGAACTTCCTATCGAAGGGGTTACTTCGGAAATAATTCTGGAAATGATGAAGATGCAGAACAAAAAAATACTTTCCAAAGATGCCTTGCTGGAAGCATTGCGTAAGGGCGAACACCAAGTGCTGCTTACTATGGGGGCAGGGGATATTGATCAGTTAATTGAACCAATAATAACTTTGCTGAAAGAAAAATTGTAATATGAAAAATAGATCGTTAAAAATCCTTTTATGGGTTGTAGCAATAGTACTATTTTTTGGTTTGGTGGGTTTTGTGGTAAAAAAACACAACAGCACTACCTGCAAAAGTGTCGAGATTGTCATTCAGGCTCCTGAGGATTGTGCTTTTCTGACCGAAGACGATGTGTTGTCGTATTTACGCGAGGCAGGCGGGGCAATCGTTGGCAGTCGGCTTGCCGACATAAATCTTGAAAAACTCGAAGCGGCTGTTAACAGCAAGCCTTACGTGCTGAATTCAAAAGTATATATGTCGCTCAAGGGTGTATTAAGAATTGAGATTACCCAACGTACTCCTATCGCCCGGGTACAGCCCGATGTACGCCTGCAAAATATTGAAGATATCGACGGCAGCTCTTATTATATCACCGCTGATGGCGGGCTGATGCCCCTCACGCCCGGTAAAACAGCCAGGGTAGTCTTTGTAAACGGAAATATCCGCAATTTATACAACGAAAACATAAAACTTGATGTGGACTCTGCCTACGTGGCACAGGATACGCTGGGTTTTTTTACTACGCTTTATTCCATTTATGATGTGGCTTCCTATATTGATCAGGACAAATTTTTAAAAGCCCAGATACAGCAAATTTTTGTGAATGAAAAAGGAGAACTGATTTTGATACCCGAAGTAGGAAAACATATTGTTATCTTTGGCGACGGAAAACAAATAACGCAAAAATTCAAAAGACTGAAAATCTTCTACGAAAAAGCTGCCTTTATCAAAGGGTGGAGTTATGATACCGTAAACGTAAAATATAATAATCAAATTATTTGCTCATAATGTAATAAATTCATAAGCATGGAACCATCAGAAATTATTGTAGGTCTTGATATTGGCACCAAAAAAATTGCCGCCATTGTGGGGCGCAGAAGCCAGTTCGGAAAAATTGAAATTCTCGGTCATGGCTTGGCCGAATCCATCGGTGTAAAACGTGGCGTGGTAATTAATATTGATAACACCGTTGAATCTATAAGGGCAGCCATCAAAGAGGCCGAGGCTACTTCAGGAGTTATCATCAAAAGTGTAAATGTTGGAATTGCCGGACAACACATAAAAAGCCTTCAGCATCGTGGCAGCATTATCCGCGACTCCTCCGATTCGGTGATAACCCAGGCAGATATCAACCGGCTGATTGATGATATGTACCGGCTGGTAATGCAGCCGGGCGAAGAAATCATTCACGTGATACCCCAGGAATATATCGTTGACAAAGAAACAGGTATTAAGAAACCTATCGGTATTGCCGGGGTGAATCTCGAAGCTAACTTTCATATCATTACCGGGCTGGTTACCGCGGTTCGCAATATTTACCGCTGTGTCGACAAGGCAGGCCTCGAAATTGTGGACCAGATTCTGGAACCCCTGGCATCGGCCGACGCCGTGCTGATTGATGATGAAAAAGAAGCCGGCGTGGTGCTGGTCGATATCGGAGGCGGAACCACCGATATTGCCATCTTCCATGACGACATTATCCGGCATACCGCCGTGGTGCCTTTGGGCGGCGATATCGTTACCGAAGACATCAGGGAAGGCTGCACCATCATAAAAAAGCATGCCGAAAAGCTCAAGGTAAACTATGGCTCGGCCCTGGCCAGCGAAAGCAGGTCCGACGAGTTTGTTTCTATACCCGGGCTGCACGGAAGACCTCCCAAAGAAATCAGCCTGCGCAACCTGGCCGGAATAATTCAGGCCCGCATGGAAGAAATATTGGAATATGTCTACAACGAAATCAAAGCTTCGGGGTACGAAAGAAAACTGATTGCCGGCATAGTGCTCACCGGAGGAGGAGCTCAACTGAAAAATATTGTACAACTAACAGAGTTTATTACCGGCATGGATGCACGCATAGGATACCCCAACCAATACCTTGCTGATAACGTTCCGGAAGAAATTGCCCTGCCCATGTATGCTACCGGTGTAGGTCTGGTTATCAAGGGACTTGAAAAACAACAGAAATATACCGAGGAAATTCCCAAAGTAAAAAAAGAAGAACCTGTGCAGACACATTCGGCAAAAAATAAAGGCAAATTTTTTGACTCTTTGTTTAACAAAGGAAAACACTTCTTTGACGACGATATAAACTAATATTAACAAGCTTTTTGACCGGAAAGGACATTACGGATTGTTAGTAAAACCCCGCCGATGTTTATTCCGGTTGCGTGAAACTGCCGTTTTTAAAGAAAAAGAAGGGTTTTGAAAATTAACAAAGTATAGTTAATAATTATTTTATTTTGTATTAACGACCTTTCAATATTAGAATTATTTTAGTAAAGCCAATAATGACAACTATGACAATAAAATTTGACAGCCGAAAAGACTCATCCTCAAAGATTAAGGTTATCGGAGTAGGCGGAGGTGGCAGCAATGCTGTGAATCATATGTTTAAACTGGGAATCATCGGGGTGGATTTTGTTGTGTCGAATACTGACTGCCAGGCCCTTGATGCCAGCCCTGTGCCAAATAAAATACAACTGGGATCTTCGCTTACCGAAGGCCTGGGCGCAGGAGCTATTCCCGATACCGGACGTAAAGCCGCTCTGGAAACTATCGAGGAGATAAAAGAATTTTTGCAGCCCAATACCAAAATGGTTTTTATTACTGCCGGCATGGGCGGTGGCACTGGTACCGGAGCCGCACCCGTAATAGCACAGGCAGCCCGCGAAATGGGCATCCTCACCGTGGGTATTGTTACCCTGCCATTTTCTTTCGAAGGGAAAAAACGTAAAAAACAAGCCGAAGAAGGTCTTGATGAATTGAGAAAATACGTGGATACCCTCCTGGTGATATGCAACGACAAGTTACGCGAATTACACCGCGACCTGAAACTTTCAGAAGCTTTCAGCAGAGCCGATGATGTGCTAACCATAGCAGCCAAAGGTATCGCCGAAATCATCACTGTGAGCGGTTATATCAATGTGGATTTTAACGATGTGAACACCGTGATGCGCAACAGCGGCGTGGCCATTATGGGTACCGGCCTGGCCGAAGGTGAAAACCGCGCGGTGAATGCCGTGGAAAATGCCTTGTCGTCGCCATTGCTCAACGAAAATGATATTACAGGCGCACAAAATATCCTGCTGTATATCGCTTCTGGCTCCGAAGAAATCACCATGGACGAAGTTACCGAAATCACCGATTATATCCAGGAATCTGCCGGATCAACAGCCGAGATTATCTGGGGCAACGGCACCGACGAATCCCTGGGAAGCAAAATCAGCGTAACACTCATCGCCACCGGGTTTTCAGGAGGCGAAAAATCCGAAATATTCCCGGTAACAGAAAAACAACCGGAGAAAATTGTGGTGAACCTCGAAAAAGAACCCGTTAAAGAAGAAGAGAAAAAGCCCGAGGTAAAAGAAGAAATGGTGCTGTTTACCAAAGAACCTCAAAACGAAGAAATAAAAATAAAAAACCCTACGGCTATTGTTTCTGAACCACCTGTCAGCGAAAAACCCAGTGTCATTGTCTCTGACACCGCCGAGAAAGAACTGAAAATTTCTTTTGACGTGAAACAAAGCGATACAGAGTTTTTTGTTTATACCAAAAAAGAAACCGCCGAGGCTTCTTTTGTAAATGAACCTGAAAATAATGGCACTACCAAAATCGAAGAGACCGAAAAGGAAAATTTCAATAATGATGAGGTAGAAAAATTAAATAAAAATCATCCC
The DNA here is from genome assembly GCA_035371225.1 of Bacteroidales bacterium. Taxonomy (GTDB): domain Bacteria; phylum Bacteroidota; class Bacteroidia; order Bacteroidales; family CAIWKO01; genus CAIWKO01. The sequence continues at coordinate 4,734 of DAOOWO010000173.1, forward strand.
GACAGAGTGGCACACCTGAGGGCAATGAGCCTCAAAATTAAAAACAAGGACGGTTTGGAAGAAATTGAAAACACACCGGCTTTTATTCGCCGTAAGGTTCAACTGGAAAACAATAAGCCCTCGTCCGATTCCGAAATTTCCGACCTGTCTATAGGATCAGACGGCGGTGATACCCCGGGTATCAAAAAAAATCCTTATTTGCACGATAACGTTGATTGATACTATTATGAGCCTGGAATTAAAAATCAATGAAGATATCAAGCAGGCGATGCTGGCCAAAAACAAAGACCTGCTCGAAGCCCTGCGTGCTGTGAAATCGGCCCTGTTGCTGGCGAAAACCGAAAAGGCCGACGCCGTGGTCAACGAAGAAGCCGAGATAAAAATACTGCAGAAGCTGGTAAAACAGCGCCGCGAAACAGCAGAAATCTATACCTCGCAAAACCGTAAAGACCTTGCCGATATTGAAAATTTTCAGGCCGACGTCATCCAAAAATACCTGCCCGAACAGATGGGCGAGGAAGAATTGACGGCAATAATTAAGGCAATCATCGCCGAAACGGGTGCTTCCTCCATAAAAGATATGGGCAGGGTGATGGGCGCTGCTGCAAAAAAATTGGCCGGCAAAGCCGACAACAAAGCCATTTCGGAAAAAGTAAAACTTTTGTTGGGAATCTGACCGCCAGGTTCGCGTATCCTGTTTTTCCGTACCTACTAATACCATTTTGAAATATCAGGAAGTCCGATAGGACTTAATGATATTTTTATTTACCTGTATGCGACAGGCTGACAGGGTTATGCCTGTATAGCCGGCAGACAAGCAAATGGTTTATAAAAATTTTCGCTTAAAACATTATGATAGTTAAAATTTGTGTATTTTTATGATTTGAAAAAATCAAAATTGGTTTTTAATATTTAATTAGCTAATAATGAGTATTTTGTTGTGTTAAAATAGAATAAATGCAATCGAAAAACTAAAGTAAATATAAACGTAATACGCTAGCACAATCGTTAGTAAACATTTAAAAAGACATGAAATATGAAACGAATTACAATTTTATTTTTTTTAGGTACTATTTTCCTAAATGCGTTTTCGCAAGATGATAATTTGCAGTTTAAACTTGATTCAATAATAAAGGAAGCTGATTTGCTTTATAG
>DAOOWO010000174.1:0-5867 GCA_035371225.1 Bacteroidales bacterium
GTTACAGAATACAGGGTTGTAAAAGAAAACCGATGCGGCAAGCCCTTTTCCGAAAAGTTGAAGCAGTGTTTTCTTGAGTATTTTCTGGAAGCCACTTTCGACGAAGCATTAAGAAACATAGTGTTAGAAGTTTCGATCGGAAACGGGTTAAAATGTTAAATTTGTTGCCATAATTATCCGCTTGCCGGCAGTCCACATTACGATCAAGCAGTTAAATATCAAGTTCATATGGACTTTGCAAGTGCACCAAAAATATAATTTTCATTCATCATGACCCGCATTGGTATTTTATCAGACACCCATTGTTTTCTTCACGAAAAAATTTTTGAATTTTTTGCTTCCTGCGACCAGATATGTCATGCCGGAGATATCGGTAACCTGGCTACGGCTGAACGCCTGGAAGAATTCAAACCACTAATAGCCGTGTACGGCAATATCGACGGGCAAGAGCTCAGAGTGCGCTATCCCGAAAAGCAACTCATCAAAGTGGAACAGCACAGGATTTTTATTACACATATTGGCGGCACACCTTCAAAATATGACCTTAAAGCCCGAGCCACCATCGAATCAACAAAACCCACCATTTTTGTCTGCGGACATTCGCATATTTGCAAAATTCAATACGACAAACGGCATAATTTACTGTATATCAACCCAGGAGCAGCCGGAAAATACGGGTTTCACACCAAAATCACGCTGCTGCGCTTTGTGATTGATGGCAGTAATTTAAAAGATATGGAAATTCTTGAACTTGATAAACACTAAGGCCTAAGACGGTCGGATGAGTTTACCATTTTTTCGTCCTTGCGGATGGCTTTGTGTGCCAGCACTATAAAAATTATGGGTATCAGCGAGATATACATACCGGCCTTATAAGCAGGCACTATCGAAGAATTTACGGCACCCTGTTCGGCAGCCCATTTTGAGAGAGAGCCGGCAATAAGGTTATCAGCCGAATAAAACAGGGCTGCAATCAAACCAATATGTACTAATAGTGTAATGGCAGTTATTTTTATCTGAAGAAGGCGTTTTTTGAAAAGGAAGAGAGTTGTCAGGCAACTTACGGCCAACAGTCCAACCACAATGAGAAAAGGCAGGGTGCTGTTACTGTTGCCCCTGGGAATTTCAAACATGGAAAAATAATAAGTTGCATCCGCCACATTATATTCGGCAATAGGAAAGAAAAACAGCATTACGTATGCCGCTACAGCCAGCAACAGATAAAGACTTTGAATACGCTGTATCATAACATTTTTTTGCAAAAATAATCAATTAGTCAATTACCTTTTGGGTTAATTTTCGTTAATACGTATTTTTTCAATTTATAATTATTATTTTTACATCAGCAAAGGCATATCCCATTAATAACTACTTTTTTGAAAATAGTTTGGTGCATCATATTTTTTTCTGTCTTTATAGCTGAAATATTCGGCCAGGATGTGCATTATTCTCAATACTATGCGGCGCCGCTTGAGTTGAATCCTGCCCATGCCGGATTAATCAAGGGGCGGCTGCGGGTGGGCCTGAATTCGAAAAGGCAATGGAGTTCGGTAACAAAGCCCTATCAAAATGTTGCTGCTTTCTTTGATATGCAGGCTGTCAGAAGAAAATTTCGTAAGGATGCTCTGGGAGTAGGTGCATTGTTTGATGCCGACATCGCTGGCGACTCCAAATATTCGGTGATAAAAGCCGGTTGTGCTGTTAGTTATATCAAATCCATTTCTTATCAAAACAATAATTTTATTGCTGTTGGATTAATGCCCGGCATTATACAGCAAAGCATTGACTACACGGCACTTTATTACGATAACCAGTTCAATGGCAATTATTACGATCCGGCAATAGACCCAGGCGAACAGTACGGACGGCGCAGTTTTATAAATTTTGATCTGGCTGCCGGTGTCCACTGGTTTTACCAATATAATAAAGCCACACAGTTTTCGGCCGGCTATTCTGTTACCCATCTCACGCAGCCCAGAGTGGGCTATATGAATGACAACAACATCCGCCTCAACATGAAACACACCATTTATGGAGGCTCACAATTTGAGGCAAGTCCCGATCTTGACATCATTCCCGGTATCATGTTCAGTTATCAGAGTCCCTTTGCCGAAGTATTGTTTGGCACCATGCTAAAGTATAACCGCAGCAAAAATTACATTGACAACACCTCCATAAACTTTGGTTTGTTCGGGCGCTATACGGATGCGCTGATTGTGATGGCCGGAATGGATTATAAAAATATCAATTTCGGTGTAAGTTACGACATTAATTTGTCGCGGCTTCGGCCTGCCAGCAAAGTCCGGGGCGGATTAGAATTTTCCATCACCTACACATATGACAAAAACCGGTATAGAAGAATCAGAGAAATACCATGTCCAATTTTTTGAGAAACGATGAAGAACAAGATGAATCCAAAGACTTTTTTTTACGTTATATGTTTATTTTTTTTACCAGGGTTGATCCCTGCACAGGCCCAGAACTATGCCGAATGCATTGCGATTGGTGATGAAGCTTTTGAAGAAGGTGATTTTTTTACTGCATCCACCTATTACAGCAATGCATTATGGTATGATTCCACTGATATTCATTTGGCCTATAACTGTGCCGAGGCCTACCGTTTTTTTAATAATTATCAGCAAGCCAGACGTTGGTACAGCTATGTTATCAACCACGACAGCAAAAGCGAATTGCCCCTGGCACAGCTCTGGCTTGCCCTGATGGAGAAATCGCTTGGTCACTATACCGAGGCCTTATTACAGTTCAGAGCTTATTATAACGCCAATAAAAACCAGGCAGAAAGTTTTTATATACGCAAAGCCAGAGCAGAAATTCTGTCATGCCAGGAGGCGCCCAATATCATCGCAAACAAACAAAACGTGCTCATTGAACACCTTAACGAAAGTGCAGTAAACACCGGATTTTCAGAGTTCAACGCCATTCAGCTCAGCGATACAGCATTGGTATTTTCGGCACTAAGACCATTGGCTCAGAGCGATTTTGACACCTACTTTCCCAATGCCTACATCTCTAAAATATACCTTGCAAAGGCTACCGTTACCGGATGGGCAAAAACATCTGAATTAGATGCAAGAATCAATGATAAAGAAAGCCATAATGCCAATATTTGTTTTTCAAAAGATCATAACAAAGTTTTTTTTACCCGGGCAAAAGCCGACAACAATAAAAACCTGGCTGCGGAAATTTTTTCATGTGAAAATTTCAATGGAAAATGGCAAAAAGCAAAAAAACTTCCAGATAAAATAAATATCCACGGATACACTTCTACGCATCCCTGTTTTGTTGAATATGACGATCAAAGCCTGCTGTTTTTTGTTTCTGACAGGCCCGGTGGATTCGGCCAGCTCGACATCTGGTATAGTATTATCAAAGACGGACAATACCAGGATCCTATCAACCTGGGCAGCATAATAAACACTCCGGGTGATGAAATCACACCATATTATCATGATTCAACACAGACCTTGTATTTCAGCTCCGACTGGCATAAAGGCATCGGCGGCCTTGACATTTTCTATTCCAGAGGAAAATTCAACTCCTGGACTTTTCCGGTTAACATCGGCTACCCGATAAACAGCAGTTGTAATGACACTTATTTTACTGTAAACGAAGTAGATAACGATGGATTTTTTACTTCCAACCGGCCAGGATCATTGTCGTTAAAAAGTGAAACCTGCTGTTACGATATCTATTCTTATGAATGGCAAGACACTGTTAAAGAAAAAACAATAGCCGTAGTGCCAATAGACACCATATCGAAAGATACTGTAAGCATTGAAGAAAATATTAACCTGATGTTGCCGCTTACTTTATATTTTCACAATGATGAACCCGACCCTAATACACTGAACAAAACCACAAAAAGAAACTACCAGTCCTTGCTGGGCGAATATTATGCCATGGAAGATACTTACATCGTGGAGTATGCCAAAGGACTGTCGGGCCGCGAAAAAGTCAAGGCAGAAAAAGACATCAAAGACTTTTTTGAAAACTATGTGGCTAAAGGCTTTACCCAACTAAAACTTTTTGCCGGATTGCTGCTCACCGACCTGCAAAAAGGCAATAGCATCAAAATAAAAATCAAGGGTTTCTGCAGTCCGCTTAACACCACTGACTACAACCTGAACCTGTCGATGCGGCGTATTGCATCGGTCGTCAACTTTCTGAAACAATACTATGAAGGCGTTCTGATGGAATACCTGAACGGCACAGCTTCCAACGGCGCACGGCTCACCATTCTGGAAGAGCCTTTGGGAAAATCAACGGCCAGTCCACTGGTGAGTGATAATCCCAACGATAAGCGTAATTCTATTTACAGCCGAGCAGCCGCTTTTGAACGTAAGGTGCAAATTATTTATTACGAGCACGAAAAACAAAACGGTGCTGATGTACAAAAAATTCCCGATATACAGTTTGAGGATAACCTTTTTGATTTTGGCCACATAAAACAAGGCGACGAAGCTATCATCACTATACGTTTTAAAAGTAGTGGAACAGCCCCTCTGAATATCACCGGAGTGGAAACCAGTTGTGGCTGTACCCTGGTGGACTGGCCAAGAGAACCTTTTGAACCCGGCAAGCAGGGAACCATGAAAATTTCATTCAATACCACCGAAGATCCGGGCGAACACAACGAAACCGTTACTATTTACACCAACACATCTAAAGCTAAGTACATCATCCCTGTTCATGCCATACTGTTGCCAAAAAACTAATTTGCCTGCCACCCTGCTCTTTCATTGCGCCCTGCTGATAGCCATGCTCATGACGGTATCATGCCAGCAGACCCCAAAAAAATACTCAGTGAATTTATCTGTTAATCAAGCCATTAAAGACAGCATCTGTCCCGAAAACGAAAAAGTAACGCCTATTGAATTATCAATGATAAGCCATGGGCTGATTGATATCGAGAGCATCGGCCCCATGATTCTTTTGGATATCAAATATTCCGGCACTGATAATTTTCTGAAAACGGATATCTATGGCGATTATAATAAGGCCTTTGTGCAACCCGAAGTAGCGGCAAAACTGTTGAAAGCACAAAACCTGTTAAACAAACTGCGTCCGGGCTATCGTTTACTGATTTTTGATGCCGCCCGGCCGGTAAAGTGTCAACAAATGCTATGGGATGCACTGAAAATGCCCTCACGCGAAAAAGGAAAATACGCCAGCAACCCCGCCCGGGGATCGCTGCATAATTTCGGAGCCGCTGTGGATCTGAGCATCGTTGACGAAAAAGGCAAAGAACTGGATATGGGCTGCTGTTTCGATTATCTCGGCCCTCTCGCCTACCCTTCGTTAGAAAACAAGCTTTTAGCCGAAGGAAAGCTTACCACGACACAGGTGAGTAACCGCAAATTATTAAGGTCAGTGATGCACCAGGCTGGTTTTTTCAATATCCAGACCGAGTGGTGGCATTTTAATTCATGTACCAGGGCTGAGGCGATGGAAAAGTATGAGAGGATTGAGTAGGATAGATTTATTTGATATTTAAATGATGCGCTTGCCCGTCGGGGCATAATAAAAGTCTAACTACGGATTTCAATAAAATTTGATGGTGGTATATCCTGACCATCACTATGAGCAAACAAGTTAGTATTTCATTAGAAATTTAGAAGTCGTTATCTATCCTTAACACATCGAACAGAAAAACCATTTGCTTTATGCAAATATTCATCTTTAGTCACAGCACAACTGTTATTAAGAACTTCTCTGCTCCATGCACATTCGATCGCACTATAAACTGTCGTCCTACACTGGGTGGAACACCACCAATTCTCACTTTCACCAAGGTAACACTTAGAATTTTCGCAGACTATACCCGCAGGTAATGCAGTAAAACCCGT
>DAOOWO010000175.1:0-4437 GCA_035371225.1 Bacteroidales bacterium
GTTTTAAACAATTTTTTGTGAAAAAATGTGCCTAAATTATGAAAAGCTTAGGTTTGTATCGCCCTGCTTTCAAGGGAAAAACCTGTGTAAAAAAATTTTGTCTGCACAAAACACAGCGTTTTTTATGTATTAATATCAACGGTAGCCTCCAAAAATGTATAAAGGCCAATTATTGTGAATAAACTTTTTTGTATCAAATAAACAAAAAACCATAATTTTGAAAAATAGATTTCATTAGCATGGATAAAAAAACGCCCAATGAACAGTAAAATTTTCACCCTGACATTTTTTTGTTTGTATATCTGCATGCCTATGTTTGCACAGGAACCAGCCAAAGACGACAAACAGACCCTCTTTGACCAGTTCCATAAAAAGATTTCTTTTGTCGATTTTTCTGAAGTATTAAAGCAATTTAATGAGGTGACACTGCCCATCTCATCAAGTGCAGAACAGTTTACCAAGGCGCCTGATTTATTGAAAGGAAAATTCACTATCGACAAGACTTATGTAGGATTATTTGTGGGCAATAGTATCTCTACCAAATTGTTTATATACGACAACCTGGGTAATTATTCCGATCAGATATTGGTGTATGATTATTGGGATGATTTTTATTATGATTATTTTTCGGTTGTTGAGTTCGCTTTAAGCAAAGACCTGATTTTGGATATCTCTTGTGAGGGTGATGACTGTGATCATTATCCCTTGAAATATAAAATCAGTAATGGGAAATTTGCCAGGCAGTACTGATTACTAAGCATAGCAGTAGGTATGCTGTAAATTATCTGCCAATTTTCCAACAAAACAATATTGTGCGTACTGTGAGAAAATTGTTTATTGGCTTTTAATAAAAGCAATACCCGTGTTAGTATAATTTTCTGTTATCGCTTATCAGATTCAGGTACGTGAATTTTCCTTCTGAAAAAATTATCCTGCTGGCCTTTGTTGTAAAACGATAGGTGGTATCACCAGGCGACTTCATTTTCAACACATGTTTATTGTATAATTAAATCAATAGGGGCTTTTTTGCGGTTGCTGAACCATACATTGGGCTTGACGAACTATACACTGTTGCTTGTCATAACCGGTTTTCCGGAACTAAAAAAATAAATTTGAAAATCCTGGAGAAGACTAATTGTAACTTGTCATTTTCTAAGACTGTTTTTCTTTGATACATAGATATATTCTATTTTAATTTCAGAAATAAGATTTTGTGTGAAAGAACTTTTTGTTTTGCGAGCATTTTTGAAAAAATTATTTATTAAAGCAGCTTTTCAAAAATTATTAAATATCAGTAAGAAAATTGGCTATTCCTTTTTTTTTTAATATATTTGTATGTTTGTTTTTATATATTTGTATGTTTATTTAGACAAAGCAAGAGATTTAAATATTTATATAGTTGATTGTTTTTAAGGAAGTTAATCAACCTAATGTATAAATTATAAATAAAAATGCAACAAATATTGGCGACAATAATGGTGAGTTATATATGTTGCGAGGGATGTAACCCATTGATAAGAAAAACGTATTGAACATTGTTATCTTATCAAAAAAAGAAAAAGAAAAAGAAAAAATTACTTAAAAAACGCCAAAAAAAATTCAAAAGGAATATTGAAAATGAATTTGAAAACAAAATAATACTCAAAAATAAATTGATAAAAAATTAAAAAAAGTCTGAAAATCTCTTATTAGAAAAATCACATATTATGGGAACCATGTATTTCTTTTTGTCGGTATATTTTATGATATCAACCGGCAATTTGTTGTTTGCACGATATGTTGATGTTTTCGGGTTAAAAGTTTCCTCGGGATCTTCCTATGAAAAAAGGGATGCAGTTGTTTTTTGGGTTAAAAAAAACTGTTTTAAAAGTCAATGGGAAGTTGATATGAAATTGGGACTTCCGAAGAATATTATTCTGGCGCCAACTGCGGATTTTAATATTAAAGTTGAAAATCTTAAGACGGCATTGTCAATGATAAATAAAATTATTTAAAGTCAAAAATACAAGACATGAAAAACAACCTTACTTTAATTGTTTACATTTTCTGCTTCTACTGCTTTTTACTGAGCGCCTGGAATTTTAATGGAAATGCTCAAAATGTTCAACTTCAAAAAACGAATAATAATGAAGTAAAACAGGGAGGAGATGGAGGAGAAGAACGAGGCTCTTTAAATGAAAGTTCCAGCCTGGTTAATAAAATTCAAAGAATAAAGAAAAAATATCCTGAAAAAGATTTTGAATTTTTCGGGCAATATCCAGATACAAATGAAAAAAAGGTTGTTGTGTCTCCAACGGGCAAAGATGTTCCTGTAAAACAAGGCGAAAACCGGAATAATAAAGTTGCCGGGCATGTCTCTGAACTGGACGACCCTGCAAATGAACAAAAGAAAGTGGAGGGGATAAAAAATTCTCCAGAAGAAAATAAAAATTTGAATCAACAACAAATAGACCCTAAGCACTAGAAACAATTTGTTAGTGCAGAACCCCCTTATTAGTTCTAAACCCGGGAAAAAATCAGTGTTTGACAAGCATAAAATAAATAATCATGAAAACTCTTACAAAATTTTTTAAGACTTTCCTTCCCTATATTGTTATGTTATTATTACTGTTTGGTTCCCGGACAAATGTTTTTGGACAATGCGGAAGAGCCAATTGTAGTTATATAACCCCTGATGTTTATAACACATGGAGTACTTCATATCAAACAAAACCAAGTAATTCATTGCCTGATGGCACCTATTACCATAGGTATGATTTTTATCTTACCTCGGGACACACGTACGATTTTTCGTTATGTTCAGGCGATGGCGGTGCCGCCAGCTTTGATTCATATTTATGCCTTTATGGGTATGGTTATGGATGCGGCTATACTTCATTTCTTACTTCAAATGATGATATGTGTGGTAATGTATCTGCAATTTATAACTTTACGGCAACTCAGGATGGTTGGACTTCATTGTATGTCTCAGGGTATAGCAGTAATTATGGTTCTTACACATTGGCGTACAGAGATCAAAATGCCTGCACTACCCCCGGCACTCCAACAAGCCTTTCAGCCTCTGCTACCGGCCAAACCACAGCCAATTTATCCTGGGCGGCAGGCTCCCCGGCAGGCTCAGCAACAGTAACCTATTATTATAACGTCTATACGTCGGGAGGGTCGTATGTTACAGGCAGTAGTACCACTGGTACATCAACCAGTGTAAGCGGATTATCGTGCGGTACATCCTATTATTTCACATTATATGCTAATACAAGCTGTAATGGGACTTCGTCTTCAACCGCAACCAGCAGCACGTTTACAACAAGTTCGTGCGGGCCGCCCTGCGGTACAAATATGGGGTCAATAAGCCCTGGAAATTGCGCTCCATCAACGGCATCATATTCGGCGAATACAGTACCCTACTGGAGTTTTACTGCTACTGCAAACTACTTTTATCATTTTTCGCTGGATGGAAATACCACTGAGGATACCTATCTCACTTTATATAATTCTTCCGGTGCTCAAATTGCTACTAATGATGATGGCGGAATAGGCGCACATGCATTTTTAAACTGGCAATGCACCTCGGGTGGAACATATTATATCATGGCTAGTCATTGTTGCGGACCTTGTAATAATGTCCAGAATGCCGGATCATTGAAATATTGGATCACAGATGATGGTAATTATGGTAATATGGACACCTATCTTTATCCTACTACTTCATGGCAAAATTATTCCTATTCTGCCGGATCCTTTTATTATTTCTATTTTAATGCTACAGCCGGTAATATTTACGATTTTAGTCTTTGTGACAATCCGGAAGATTCATATTTGTATATTTATAATTCATCATGGGGATTTATTACAGGAAATGATGATAACGGACCCCACTGCGGCGGAGTTCCAGCGTCAATTTCCTGGACCTGTCCGACAACGGATACTTATATAATACAAGTCAATAACCTGGGTTGCGATCCCTTCATAAATTCTGGCACTTTAGCGTATAGGTATGCATCACCTTGTAATATTCCATCCGATCCCTCTGCTTCAGGTGCAACAACTATTTGTAGCGGAGGCTCTGCCAGTATTTCAGCCACATCCACCAATGCCACTACTATTTATTGGTACACCGGAGGGTGCGGATCAACCAGTGTTGGAACAAGTTCTCCGGGAAGTGGATTTTCGGTCTCACCCGGCTCAACGACAACTTATTATGCCAGAGGGTATAATTCTATGGGAAGCGGCTGCTGGTCGTCAGGTTGCGGAAGTGTCACAATCACAGTAGGGCAGGTGCCTGTTAATCCTACGGTCTCCGGCACAGCAACTATTTGTAACGGGGCCTCTACCAACATTTCAGCGACATCCACCAACGCTACCACTATTTATTGGTACACGGGTAGTTGTGGCGGAACACAGGTTGGTACCAGTGCTCCGGGAGCAAACTTTTCT
>DAOOWO010000175.1:4447-5858 GCA_035371225.1 Bacteroidales bacterium
GACAACGTATTATGCCCGCGGCTATAACTCTACCGGCGGTTGTTGGTCTTCGGGTTGCGGAAGCGTTACCATCACGGTGGATCAGTCAGCACCAACCTATAACGGATATTCCAATGTTGCAGGTTATTCTTATTACGACGGAACGAATTACTGGGTGAACGGTGGCGATGTGCTCACTGTAGATATTCAACACTCTGATAATATCGATGTGCAAACACAATATTTTACATTTTGTCATGACAATTGCTCTCCTAACGGCTGCGGAGGCGCTCCCAACGAAATCAAATCGTATAATTCCAATGGTAGTTTTTCCGATTGGATGGCGAATGATTCTTATCTTAATATCACAGGGACCAGCATAGTGGCTGGTGGTTGGGCAAATACCACTATCACTAACCGCTGGTCAACCAGCGTTAGCGGTTCTTGTCCTGACTGGGATTGGTACCCTTACACGTTCCTATACGATTGGTGTAATAATGGAGTTGGATATACCGCTCTGGGTAAGTGGATAAGAGTTGATAATACAGCCCCAACGCGTGATGCAGCTTCTGTGAATGATAACTGCTGGATCACTAATGGAACAAATACCTACACCATAACTATTGTTTCTACCGAGCCCCGAAGCGGCTTTGGCGGGTCGTACGGTATGATGGCACTGGTAAATTATAACTCAGGAGAACCCAATGCCGGTGGCTATTTTGCCTGGCATCCGACTTCGTATGTTCATACCGATAATCAGATGGCTTGTACCGGGGGAGGATATGTTTCCAAAGCAAGTAGCTGGGGCGGTTCCCGAATAGATCTGGTAAGTGCAACAACCTCTTTAAGCGGCAACCAACGAACCGTAACATTTACTGTACGTCCTCATAGTGATTATCTCGAAGTGAACGGGGCAAATAAAATCTGTATGTACACCTCCGACAATTGCAATAACCAGGCAGGATGGACAGAATTTGCCACGAACTTCACAACTATAAGGGTTCCGGCCACACCAACAGGCGCTACAACTATCTGTGCGGGAAGCTCTGCTACTCTGACAATGGGAAATACGCCGCCAAGCGGGGTAACCTATTACTGGCAAACATCTCCCTCGGGCACCAGTACGACAATAGGTTCAGGAACAACTCTGGTGGTTTACCCCGGCACTACCACAACTTATTATGTACGTCCTTATTCCAGCTCGGGATGCTGGGGCCAGGCAAGTGCCGGTGTTACCGTAACTGTAACGCCCATGACGGCTCTTTCAAGTGATGTTCCTGTTACAACGGCCACCTATCCCACAAACTACCAGTTTACCAATTCGTCATATATGACCGCAGTTGTAGCAATTGCCCCACAATCCACCGATCATGATCTATATTTATATGATGGCGGCTGCCAAACAGGTACCAATATTAGTAACTCAACATTA
>DAOOWO010000176.1:0-5810 GCA_035371225.1 Bacteroidales bacterium
AGTATCTCAACAAAAAGAAAGCCATTGAAAAAATTATCCGGCTTATCGAAAAATGCCTGAACCCAGTTAAAAAAAGAGTTTCAACGGCCATTCCAGGTGAAGAAAAAGAAAAGCGCATGGCCGAAAAAAAGAAAACGGCCGAAAAAAAACAACAGCGGAGGAAAATTCCGGAAGATACGATGTAACATTACAATGCCTCATCGCCAACGGCTTTTATCCCGAGTGGCAAACGGTAAAAAAACTGAATGATGATGGAATGGTTTTTCACGAAATCGAAATAACCCCGATGGATAAGACTTTTGTATTAATTAAAAAATCCTTTTTCTTTTAGTACTTTGATAGTTTCCTTATATCCGATTTCGAACATTTTTGGCCCTTTGGCTGTATCCATCATTGAAAACTTGTGTAATTCCGGAGGCTCAATGAAAATGTTAAATTTCTTAATCTTGGGTTCATTAAGTTTGTTCAATGCCATATTGATTACACGGTCGGCCACACTAACCATCCCATTGTGCTTTGTTTCGGGTAAAATCGGGTTGACATTTACGCCAATGAGCATTTCGCAATCATTTTCTATTGGAGCCAACGGCAGGTTGTCCAGAACACCTCCGTCGACATAGGTAATCCCATCAATAGCTGTGGGCTGGAAAACTACAGGGACGGTGCAGGAAGCGATTACAAATCTGGCCAGCTCTCCTTGTGAAATATATTCCACACGGGCATCGTCAAGGTTGGTAACAGCCATAAACAGGGGAATTTTCAGGTCTTGAAAAGTTTTTGCCTTCAGGTGCTGAAGCATTATTTTGAATAAGCCTGTCATGCGCAACAGCCCTTTGTTGGGGACTATGAACTCAAGAAACTTGTAAGTGCTTTTATTGGCAAAGATTTTAAATATTTCATCGGGCGAATGACCGTCGGCATAAAAGGCTCCTACTATTGAGCCCGCGCTGGCTCCGGATATTACATCAGGATAAATGTTTGCTTCGTTCAGTGCTTTTAATATGCCTGCATGGGCAAAACCTCTAAGGCCGCCGCCACTGAGCACCAGCCCTGTTTTATATTTTTTCTTTGTTTTTATCATTTTTTCTTAGCAGCTTTTTTTCTACTAAAATAGTAAAATTATACCAGCACAGAATCATATTGTAGTGGCTATATAAAATAATTTTAACCGCTGTGGGCAGTTTTTAAAACGAATATGTTTATTTTATTGGTTTATAGGATGTTAAGTGCCTCAATTATTTTATCAATGGCCAGCATCTTACGGTCAAGAACATGTTTTTCGCCATTATCCATAATCATAACAGCTTTGTTCCCAGATGAATCTTTAAGTGTTTCAATGAGCTTTATATGATTTTTAGATAATATCACATGATTGGGGACGTGGTTTGTGAGCAGGGAAGAGATGTTAAGCATTTTTTCCACCGCACCATCAATTTTTGTATTGAAGAAAATACGTTTGTTCGTAACCGTCAGCAATCCAAAAAAACATTGATCATTGGTAAAGGTATAATAAACATCCCATGAATCAATAATAATCTCGTTGCTTAATAGCTTTATATTTAAAGCGGAAGTCATATTTAAATGTTAAAGAAAGTAAGCAAAGATAATAAAAAAATGTTCATAAGTCAAGTTTTTTTTCATGTATGTGTCAAATAAATTTGAAATCAATAGTATTTGGTTCTTGTAGTTTTTTGACATGTACATGAGTAACCACATCATTAAATTGTATAAATTCGCAAAAAAATTAATAAACAAAAAAAATAAAATGAAAAATGTATTGATATTAGGCGCTGGAATGGTTGCCAATCCAATAATTCAGCATTTATTAAGTAGAAATATCAGGCTAACGGTCGCAGCATTGAACTATGATGAAGCAAAACGCATGGTGGGGCAGGCTGAAAATGGACAAGCTGTCAGGTGGTCGGTGGACGACCAAGAAGCACTCGATAAAATGGTTGCAGACAATGATGTAGTGGTAAGCCTGATCCCTTATGCGTATCACATTATGGTTGCCAAATGTTGTGTAAAACACAAAAAACACCTGGTAACTGCTTCCTATGCCAAACCCGAGATGTATGCCCTCGATGCCGCAGCCAAGGAAGCCGGTGTGATTCTTCTGAACGAAGTGGGTCTTGATCCCGGTATCGACCATATGTCGGCCATGCGTGTCATCGATCACGTGCATGGAAAAGGCGGAAAAATTGAAGCTTTTTATTCGCTCTGCGGTGCCCTGCCTGCTCCCGAATCTTGCGATAATCCGTTCAACTATAAATTCTCATGGAGTCCCAAGGGAGTAGTGCTGGCCGGTAATAACGACGCTGTTTATCTGATGAAAGGGAAAACCGTGGAAATTCCTACGGCCAACTTGTTCAAAAACCCTATGACTTTAGATTTTCCCGATGTGGGCGCATTGCATGTGTATCCCAACCGTGATTCACTGTCGTACATCCGGATTTACGGCATTCCTGAAACAAAGACCATGTTCCGCGGAACTTTCCGTTTTAAAGGGTGGTGCGAAACCCTCGACGTAATGAAAGCACTGAAATGTACCCTTCCCGAAAAACATGACTTCAGCGGCAAGACTTATGCCGGTGCCGTGGCATTGGTTAATGGCTTGGCCGAGGAAAAGGATATTAAAAAACAAGTGGCCGCTATGCTGCATATTGATGAAAATGCTTATGCCCTGAATGCTATGGAATGGCTGGGATTATTCAGCGATCAGCCGATGAACCGCACCGAAGATTCTATGTATGAGGTTACTTCCGACCTGATGATCAAAAAAATGATGATAACGGAAAATGACCGGGATATGGTGGTGATGATGCATATTTTTAAAGCCGTTTATCCTGATGGCTCTGCCGAAATTATTAGGTCACGGATGCTCGACTTTGGCACCCTGAAAACCGATACCTCTATCGCCCGTACAGTGGCTCTCCCGGCTGCCATTGCTGTGGAAATGATTCTGAATAATGAAATCAACCTCACTGGCGTACACATTCCTGTAATTCCTGAAATCTACAAACCTATTCTCGACAATCTTGAAAAGTTAAACATCAAAATGGTTGAGGAGTATGGTCTTCCGTTAACTGAGGAATTATAATATTTCCGGCGGATGAAATTTGGTAAGTGGATAGGCGGGGGTTTGGGTTGGGCTTTCGGTGGGCCTATTGGTGCTGTATTGGGATTTGTCTTTGGATCAATAGTAGATAACATTACGGTTACTACTATCAATACTACCCATCGGGCACCGACACAGCAGGGAGATTTTGTTGCCAGCCTGCTGGTGCTCACCGCGGCCGTGATGAAAGCTGAAGGACAAATCCTGAGATCGGAACTGAATTTTGTGAAACGTACTTTTTTGCAACAATTTTCTGAAGAAGAAACCCGTCAGCATATGCTGGTACTGCGTGATATCCTTAAGCAGGATATTCCCGTTTATGATGTGTGCATGCAGATAGCGCAAAATATGGATTATTCTTCGCGGCTGCAGTTGCTGCACTACTTATTCGGTATCTCGCAGGCCGATAATTTTTCGCATCCTGCCGAAATTCGGGTTATCGAAACAATAGCTTCGTACATGAGAATTGCTCCGGCGGATGTAAATTCCATCAGGGCGATGTTCATAAAAGATACCGACAGCGCTTACAAAATTTTAGAAGTGGATCCTTCTGTCAGTGATGAAGAACTCAAAAAAGCTTACCGCAAAATGGCTGTAAAATATCACCCCGACAAGGTGAGCCACCTGGGACCGGAGATGCAGAAAGCTGCTAACGAAAAATTCCAGAAGGTAAATGCGGCTTATGAAGAAATAAAGAAGTCGAGAGGTATTGCCTGAGCTTTGATGCCTGTTAAAGGAGGTTTTTATTGCTGCACTTCTTTATGCCTCGGACAGGATACCAGATGGTCGTTAATCATGCCGGCAGCCTGCATAAAGGCATAGCAAATAGTTGACCCGACAAAAGAAAAACCACGTTTTTTCAGCGCCATACTCATAGCATCTGATTCCGGGCTTTTTACAGGGATGTCAGCTAATGTTTTACATTTATTCACTTTCATCCGGCCTTTGGTAAACTGCCAGATAAAAACATCAAAGCTGCAATATTCTTCAATGATTTCAAGATAATGCTGTGCATTTTTTATGGTAGCGAGAATTTTTTGCCTGTTGCGAATTATGCCTGGATTTTCTAATAATTCAGCAATTTTTTCATCAGTATATTTAGCAATTTTTACTGGATCGAAATTGTCAAAAGCCTTCCGGAAAGCTTCACGTTTGTGAAGTATTGTTTTCCAGCTTAAACCAGCCTGAAAAGCATCCAGAACCATAAATTCAAACAGTTTCCGGTCGTCATGTACAGGAACTCCCCACTCAGTATCGTGGTATTTTATCATCAGGTCATCATCTGCAGGCCATGGGCATCGGTTTTTCATAGACTATGGTTATTAATCAGTACAAATATACTAATGAATACGAAAGTCCATCACTTCAAAAATCTAAAATCTAAAATTCCTGCTTGCAGCAGGCAAGGTTAATCATTATATATAACTTATTCAGTCAAATGATTGCTTATCAGAATCTTGCCACATCCAGCACGGGGATTATTTTAAAATAAATACTAAAGATTAAACTAAAATCAATCGTCAATATTCAGGATGTGTCCCATTTTATCCTGCTTGGTTTTGAGGTAGTATTTGTTGTATTGGTTGGGCTTTATCACAATGGGAATATTTTCTACTATTTCGATGCCATATCCTGTGAGGCCGCTTTTTTTCTTGGGATTGTTGGTGATGAGCTTAATTTTTGAAGCGCCCATATTACGTATTATCTGTGCTCCGATACCATAATCGCGTTCATCGGGTTTAAAACCTAGTTTTACGTTGGCTTCAATGGTGTCATAACCGAGTTCCTGCAGGTGATAGGTTTTCAGTTTGTTGGCCAGTCCTATGCCGCGACCTTCCTGGTTCATATAGATTATCAGGCCCTTGCCTTCTTTTTCAATCATCTTCATGGCCGTATGCAGTTGTGCACCGCAATCGCAGCGACACGAACCGAAAACATCGCCTGTCATGCATGATGAGTGTACGCGCACCAGAATGGCTTCATCTTTTTCCCAGGTGCCTTTGACTAATGCCATGTGATGTATGCCTGTGGTTATTTCGCGGAATAAAGATAGTTTGAAGTTGCCCCATTCGGTAGGAAGATCTACTGTTTCTTCTTTTTCTATCAGGCTTTCATTTTTAATTCTGTAAGCTATGAGGTCTTTGATGGAGATCATCTTTAAATGGTAATGATCCCTGATTTTATACAGGTCCATAAGCCTCGCCATGGTGCCGTCTTCGTTCATAATTTCAACCAGCGCGCCTACGGGTTTTAATCCTGCCAGTCTTATCAGGTCAATGGTAGCTTCGGTGTGTCCGGCACGTCTGAGCACGCCGCCTTCTTTGGCACGTAGCGGGAAGATGTGTCCGGGTCTGCCCAGTTCTTCCGGCAGGGTATCCGGATGGGATAAGGCTTTGATGGTTTTGGCCCTGTCGCTGGCCGAAATACCGGTGGTACAGCCGTATCCCAGCAGATCGACCGAAACGGTAAATTGTGTCTCGTGCGTTGAGGTGTTTTTTGACACCATCATGCTCAGATCTAATTTGTCGCATAAGTCGGAAGATATTGGCGCGCATATCAGCCCGCGGCCGCTTTTGGCCATGAAATTTACCTTTTCTGCAGTGATAGTTTCGGCTGCTGTGATAAAATCGCCTTCATTTTCTCGGTCTTCGTCGTCAACAACAATAATGATTTTTCCATGCCTGATATCTTC
>DAOOWO010000177.1:0-5809 GCA_035371225.1 Bacteroidales bacterium
GGTGTTCCAGATGCATATTGAAGTAAAAGGGAATTTTTTATGTAGCTTTTTGTAGGTAACTATATCCTCTTTTCGCAAATTGTGGGAGAATTCGGAAAGCTTTGTAAAAGCAAAAATACCGCGACCAATGCGTGTGAGTTCACCTGATTTGACAAGGTTATGAATACGCCAGTACAATGTAGAATCAGTAATACCAGTCTCTGATTTTTGATAAAAGGACCTTATTTCAGAAGTTGTAATATACTCCTTTGAAGAAAAATGTTTTTTTAGCGATATGAACCTTAATGAATCTGGCATAATAAAATTTAAAAACATCACAAACAAAAATAACTAAAATTTGACAAATACAATAATTATTGACAAAATTTAGTGCAAAAAAAACATTAAAGAAAAAAAATAAGAACCTATATATTATATTGAGACAATTTATCTTTATTTCTATCAATTTCAGATTGATCCTGAAAAGTGACAAAAAATAGCATAATTCTACACAATAGGGTACAACCCTGATTAATCAAGGGATGCAACAGGTCATAAAACTGAATAAACAGTAATGAAAATAGATAAAGAATAAATGCAGAAGAAAAAGTGAGGAGGAATCAGCACTTACACATTTATGGATACTTATTTGGGTACTCTAAAAAAGAAACCCATTGAAAATCAATGGGTTTGCTGTGTTAAAAGTGCCCGGAACAGGACTCGAACCTGCACATCCTTGCGAATACTAGTCCCTGAAACTAGCGCGTCTACCAATTCCGCCATCCGGGCAGGATAGCTTTTGTTTTTGTGCCCAGGACAAGACTCGAACTTGCACACCCGTACGGGCACCAGCCCCTCAAGCTGGCGTGTCTACCAATTTCACCACCTGGGCAAAGGTGGGTGCAAAAGTAATCATTTTTAACTTCAAACAAACAAAAATTACTTATTTTCTGAAAATTTTATTCTTTCTGCACTTTTTTTCAATGAATATCCGCATTCTATCGGTTATGCAGTGGCGTACATATCCAATTAAATATTATTTTTGCCACAAATAGCCGAAATATGAAAAAGTTCATTCTATTGATTTTGTGTACCGTTGTTTTTATCAGTTCATGCGGAAATTCAAACAGGAATAGTAACCAGGTTGAGGAGAAAGCTAGCTCCCTCAAAGGTAAATTGGTGATTTTTCATGCCGGCAGCCTTTCTTATCCGGTAAAAGCTATTTGCGATTCTTTTATGGTACACAATCCGCAGGTGGAGATTCTGACCGAAGCCGCGGGCAGCAAGGATTGTGCCCGCAAAATCAGCGACCTGGGTAAAAGATGCGATATAATGCTCTCGGCTGATTATAAAGTGATTGATAACCTGCTGATTCCCGAATGGGCTGCCTGGAACATTAAGTTTGCCAGCAATGAGATGGCTATAGTGTTTACTGAAAAGTCTAAATATGCTGCAGAAATTAATAAAGATAACTGGTATAAGATTTTGCTTAAAGAGGATGTTATTATGGGACGCAGCGACCCGGAGAGCGATCCTTGCGGGGTTCGTGCATTGATGACTATGATGCTGGCCGAAGATTATTATAATGTGCCCGGCCTTTCAAAAAAGATGGAGGAAAAAAACAAAAACTATATGCGCCCGAAGGAAACCGACCTCATAGCGTTGCTTGAATCCAAAGCCATTGATTACATTTTTTTATACCGTTCGGTAGCACAGCAGCATAAGCTGAAATATCTCCTGCTTCCCGATTCTGTGAACCTGAGGAATGAAGCGCTTGCTAACTACTATGGTGCGGTCAGCGTAGAAACAACAGGAAAAAGGCCGGGTGAAAAGATTCGTGAAACCGGTGCACCGATGATTTATGGTCTTACGATACCTAAAAGCTGCGAAAATGAAGAATTAGCCTTGGCTTTTCTGGAGTTTTTTCTCCAATCAGAAGGAGGCATGGCTATTATGGAGGCTTCTGGACAACCTTCGGTGGTGCCAGCTTCGTGTGAGCATTATGACAAAGTTCCCGAAAAACTGAAAAAGTTTTCCCTTCCTTCGGAAAAAATTAACTGATTTTCTTATTTTTGAGGCTCTATTTATGTGGATAACAACACTATGAAGGCAGTTTCAAAAAAATCTACACCACACAAAGCACCAAAAAAGGTGGTCCCCCGCCCGGCAAAAAATCAAAAAGAACAATTTTTGTTTTTGCTGATTATGGTGGCATCCTGTGTGATAATTTATTTTCCCACCCTGAAGTATGCGATTGATGTGTGGGATGATCCTTATTATATTACCGATAATCCATCGGTACATTCATTAAAAAACATCGGAGGAATTTTTGCTCATTATTATTTAGGTAATTATCAGCCGCTGACCTTGATGTCATATATGTTTGAGTGGGCAATGGCAGGCGCATCGCCATTTTTATACCATTTTGATAATATGCTGCTTCATCTGTTGAATTCGTTGCTGTGCTATATTCTGATTCTGAAACTTACAAAAAACCGTTTTCTGGCATTTGTTACCGGCCTGCTGTTTGTTGTCCATCCGCTGCATATAGAGTCGGTGGCCTGGGCATCGCAGCGCAAAGATTTGCTCTACAGCCTTTTTTATTTTGCAAGCTACATTTTTTATCTTGCATATCGCGAAAAGAAAAAGAGCAGCTTACTGATATTTTCGCTGACAACCTTTGTATTATCGTGCCTCTCAAAAGGTATGGCGGTGGTTTTGCCGGCCGTGTTGGTTTTGACAGATTTTTGCTTTGACAAAAAGTTTTCTTACAAAACCCTGTTCAACAAAATTCCCTACGTGCTGATATCGTTGTTTTTTGGCCTCTTTGCGGTTTTTGTACAAAAGGAAAGCGGAGCTGTGGGGTTTACCAGCAAAGATATATTCTCTCTGAGCGATAAATTTTTCTTTATTAATTACAGTTTCTTTTTTTACATAATGAAATTGTTGTGGCCCTTTCATCTGTCAGGCTTGTATCCTTATCCTCTTCAATCCGGTGAACTGCCGTTGATATATTATTTTTCTGTCCCCTTAAATCTATTGGTACTCGGGGCTCTGTTATATTCTCTGAAATTTTCGAAAAAAGTGCTTTTTGGCCTCGGATTTTATACTATCAATGTAGTAATGATTTTGCAGATTCTTTCGGTGGGCTCGGCCATTGCTGCCGACAGGTATTTTTATATGGCTTCGGTGGGGCTATTTTACCTGTTGGGGTTGGGTATGGAGAAATTTAATACAATAAAAACTTCTATGGATGGAAAACTATTGAAATTTCTCATCCTGGGATGTCTGACTGTTTTTTTTACCGTTGTGTCGGTTGGCAGGATACCGGTATGGAAAAATGCAGGTGCCTTCTGGACTGACGTAACCTTGAAGTATCCGGAAATTGATGTGGCATGGTATAATGCAGGTGCTTATTTTTATTCGGCTAATAATCAGGAGCAGGCGTTAAAGTACTTCGACAGGGCCATAAGTATAAATCCGAACCATTTGGATGCCTTGAAATGGCGAAGTATGTTGTACTCTCAAAAAAACGATTTTCAAAAATCTCTGGAAGATAATTTGAAAATTATCGCCATAGATTCAAATAATTCCCGCGCCTATGCTGCTGCCGGTGAAATTTACGGTAAAAACCTCAATAATATTGATAAAAGTTATTGGTATTTATCGAAGGCACTTGAGAAAGATTCTGCCAACGAGGCGGCCTTGTGCAATATGGGCGTGGTTTTTCACATCAGGGGCGATGGGGAAGGCGCCTTCCGATATTTTATGAAAGCTTATAAGATTAATCCCGATAATCCCTTTACGCTTTCCAACCTGGCCTCTTATTATTCGCTGCGTGGCGATACTCTTAAAGCAAGACAATTTTCCCAAAAAGCAAAACAACTTACTGACCGGAAAGTTGAATAGACTTAGATAATGCGAATAATTGATTTTTTATATTCAACCTTTTTGCAGTATAACTTTTTTAGTTAATTTTGAACCCGATATGTAAACCAATACATATCAAAAAAGAATAATCTATCATTACCAACAATTATTAGCTAAGCATGAAAAGCCCAACCAGTAATTTTTCTGTATTGTATGCACAGACCTTTAAGTATTTTATCCTGTGTTCTGTTTTTTTGTTGTTATTTACCAGTTGCAAAAATGATGAAGACCCGAGGCCTCCTACGATAAACCTTATCTTTGAATCAAACAATGCCCACGATGGTGATACAGCATCCATAGGACAGGCACTGAAATTTAAAGTGCAGGCGGAAGGCCTGGATGCCAACCTGACCAATTTCACCGTGAAAAAACTTTATAACGGTACGGCCAAAACCGTGCTTGATTCGGGTATGAATTCGGCTGGTTTTGTTACCTCGTTAACCTTTTACCAAAATGTGGAAAATGAAGTAGAATGGCAGTTTGCCGTGATGGACAGGGAGCGCAATGAGGCCAGTGTCTCCCTGAAAATATATAAAGATCCC
Source organism: Bacteroidales bacterium (assembly GCA_035371225.1). Classification (GTDB taxonomy): domain Bacteria; phylum Bacteroidota; class Bacteroidia; order Bacteroidales; family CAIWKO01; genus CAIWKO01. The sequence continues at coordinate 4,452 of DAOOWO010000177.1, forward strand.
AATTCACAGTTTGGCGGCATTTATGAATTTGCCAACATCCGGATGGGATATCAGTTGAATAATACCTACGGACAGTATTTTCTGCCTTTGCTTAACAAAGTTTATTTTGCCGATTCTGCTGCTATGTATCAGAGTCAGGTTGATTTTCTTACATATTTTAACTGGAAAGACGATAATGGCGTATTGAAGCCTTCACCTACATTCTCCTCACCCGGTGAAGAGACATCGGCCACGGGCGAACTTTACGATTTGTATTATCCTTACCTTACCAACTGGACAACGAGGAATTACACCAAGTATGACATACGCGCAGTCAATGGTATTACAGTCGAAGGTTTTGAAAATGCCCATAACGACAGTCTGTTGATTGTTTCTTATGATGATGTCTGGGGCAAAAAGAAATATAAATGGGCTACGGATGGCTGTTTTATTCCCTTTCAGACCGCTACAGGGAAAAAAGGCATCATACAGGTACACCAGGCCGACCTTGATACCACAGGAAGTATTTTATTTTCCATGAAAATTCAAATGTAAATGTTAAATTATAAAAGCAACTAAAAACCAAAAAAAAATGAAAAAACAATTACTATTAGTAAGTATGTTATGCATACTGGCAGTCTTCACAATGCGGGCGCAGGACACCATTGTGGCCTGGACTTTCCCGACAGGTACCCTTGCAGATTCTATTGCCAATGCCGGAATAACCGGTAACATCGGAGCAAGAACACTGATGCACGAGGGCGGTACTGGCGCCACAACTATGGTTCCCGGCGATGGTACTTTCGCAGAAGAAGTAGTTGGATGGGATAATGGCGACAGCACAAAATTCTGGTCGATAAAATTTAAAGCAGAAGGTTATCATGACCTGGTATTATATTCCAAACAGATGTCCGATGGTACCCTTTATGGTCCCAGAGACTGGCGTGTACAATACAAATGGGGCTCAATTCCATGGACGAATGTCCCCGGTGGTACGGTGGTATGTAACAGTGCATGGAATATGGGTGTGGTTGATTCGCTTCCAATTCCAATAGCAGTTCCTGGAGGTACCTCCATCTATATTCGCTGGATCATGACCTCAAATATAGCTCTCGATTTAAATCCAGTTCTTCCAACGGGGAAATCGGCCATAGACAATATTATTATTATGGGAACCGCTGATTTGCCGGTTGCAACAGGTGATACCATTATAGGATTCAATTTTGCCGACACCACTGATACCGAATTTAATGCCGATTTTGGTCTTGCCAACAACCTGACCTATAATATCAGGGCCGAGAATGACTCGGCAGAGGTAAGAACACTGACCTATACCAATGGCGCTGCTGATTATGCTGCTACGGCCGAAGGCTGGGACA
>DAOOWO010000178.1:0-5793 GCA_035371225.1 Bacteroidales bacterium
GATGCCATTTGCCGCGGCATAATCAATGCCCTGGTATGAAATGCCATATCCTTCTGAATAGCGGTCGGGAATATAAAAGTCGATGTGGGGGTGGTAATTTTTCAAAAAAGAAAATACCAGCGCTACCGCAGAAGTGCCGTCCACGTCGTAATCTCCGTAGATAAGCATCTTTTCTTTGTTTTCAATGGCTTTTTCAATACGGGCAATGGCCTTGTCCATATCTTTCATTAGGAAAGGATCGTGCAGATGGCTGAGTTCTGGTCTGAAAAAATTTCTGGCTGTCTCAAAGGTGGTAATGCCGCGCTGGTATAGCAAATTGGCAATAGGAAAAGACACATTCAATTCCCTGGCCAGTTGCTGAATTAATTCCTTACTTCCCAATTGTTTTAATACCCAGCGCTTTTCCATCCTGTTACACTATTAAGGACTACAAAGGTACATATTATAAGCGTTGCATTTTTACTAAGGACAAGATTTTTATTTTGAAATATCGGAGAATTTATGTTTTTTATGTAAATTTGTTATGTGTTCTTAAAACCGTAACCATGAAATCAAAGAAAGTTGTAAAAGTTGTTTTTAAGTCTGTTGGCATATTCGTTGCCCTGATAATAGTGTCAGCCATTCTGCTTCCTGTAATATTCAAAAAACAGATTGTCGAGGCGGTCAAGACGGAGATAAATAAAAGTGTCAATGCAAAAGTTGATTTTGCAGACTATCATCTTTCGTTATTCCGGAATTTTCCTGATTTTACGTTAAGCCTGGATAAACTTACCATTGCCGGAATTGAGGCATTTGAAGGCGACACTCTTGCCGCTGTTGATAAGCTCAGGGTTTCTGTGGGTTTGTTTAGTGTAATTAAAGGCGAGCAGTATAAAATCAACTCCATACTGCTTAATAGCCCAAGGGTACACCTGATAGTGCAAAAGGGCGGAAAGGCTAACTGGGATATTATGAAACCTTCTGCCGATACCACCGCCGCCGAGCCGGAAGAGCCTTCCACTTTCAGGCTTGCCATTGATAAGTTTACCATCACCAACGGGATAATTATTTATGATGATGAGGAAGCTAATATGCATGCGAAAGCTATCAGCTTGAACCATACTCTCAAAGGCGATCTTACAGTCGATTTTACATCCCTTGAAACCGAGACAAGTGTTGACACGCTTTCCTTTTCTTATGGGGGAATTTCTTACCTGAAAAAAGCAAGTTTTGAGCTTTTGGCCGACCTTGATGCCGATCTAAAAAACACGAAATTTACTTTTAAGGAAAATGAATTGCGGTTAAATAACTTATTTCTCGGATTTGACGGATGGGTAGCCATGCCTGACGAAAATATTGATATGGATATAAAATTTAATACCAGGAAAACCGATTTCAGCAATATACTATCACTTATTCCGGCGGTTTACATGAAAGACTTTGACAAAATTGAAACAAAAGGCAGCCTGGCGCTGGATGGTTTTGCCAAAGGCACATACAGTGAAAGATCAATTCCTGCTTTTGCATTGAACCTACTGGTGGAAAATGCCATGTTTAAATATCCGGATTTGCCCAAATCCGTTACCAATATTAATTTGAATGTTAAAGCCAGCAACAAGGATGGGAAAATGGATCATACGGTAATAGATGTTAAAAAACTGCATTTTGAGATGGGTTCGAACCTGGTTGATATTGTGATGCATGTTATTACCCCGGTATCTGACCCCAACCTAAACGGTGTTGTGAAAGCTAAAATTAACCTTGGCGAAGTGAAAGATTTTTATCCACTTGAACAGGGCGATCAAATTAATGGAAAATTAAGTGCAGATGTCAGCCTGAAAGGGAAACTGTCATCAATAGAAAAAGAAAAATATGAGGAGTTTCAGGCAAAAGGCGAGATATCTATTGCAGGAATGACTTACAAAAGCAAGGATATAAAACAGTCTGTTGTTATCAACAACCTGAAACTGCTTTTTTCACCGCAGGTTATTGAACTATCCGTTTGTGACCTGAAAATCGGACGTTCGGACATCAAGGCCAGAGGCCGCCTCGACAATTTGCTTTCCTATATCTTTAAGGATGAATTGCTCAGAGGAAGTTTTGAAAGTAATTCGAGGCTGGTGGATATCAATGAGTTTATGTTGGAAGAAACCACACCTGTGGCGGAAAATAATGCCGAAGAAAGTTCTCTGTCGGTGATTGAGATTCCTGCCAATATTGATTTTTCTTTGCAGTCTTCTTTTAGTCGGGTGTTGTACGATAAAATGGATATGACCAACGTGATCGGAAAAATCAAAGTGACCAACAGGAAACTTTCAATTGAAAATTTGAAAATGAATGTGCTTGATGGCTCGTTGGCTGTCAGCGGCTACTACAGTACACAAAAGCCCGATCCGGAAATAGATATGGACCTTGATGCAAATCAGTTCAATATTCCAAAGACTTTTAAAACCTTTGTTACGGTTCAGAAACTGGCTCCCATTGCAGAAAAATGCATGGGGAAAGTTTCAGCCAAGATTAATGTGACCTCTTCGCTGGATAAAACCATGACCCCGATATATAACACCCTGGACGGTTATGGCCAACTTAAACTTAATAATGTCGAAATCAAGGGTTTTGAACCTATTAATAAAATTGCAGAAGCATTGAAAATTGACAAGTTCAGGCGTATCGGCATCGACAATACAGCCATTGATATTACAATCGCTGACGGCAAGGTGCATTTTAAACCTCATTCCTTTACTTATGAAAAAATAAAAATGACCTTCAGCGGATGGAATGCCCTGGATCAAACTATTGGATATGATGTGGTACTTGAAATCCCCAGAGAGTTGTTTGGTGGCGCAGCTAATAGTGTTCTGAACAACCTGGTGAGCAAGGCCAACAGCAAGGGAGTTAATATTCAACCCGGAAATACCGTCATCGTGGCGGCAAAGATAGGCGGCACCTATGCAAAGCCCACGATTACCACCGATATCAAGAAAAATGTGAACGACGCGGTTACTGACCTGAAAGAACAGGTGAAAGAAACTGTGCATGAAAAGGTTAATGAGGCCGTAGGAAATGTAAAAGCTGAAGTACAGGCACAGGTGCAAAAGATTCTTAATGATGCTCAGAAACAAGCTCAACTGTTGCGCGACGAAGCCAAACGTGCCGGAGACAAGCTGATCAGCGAAGCCGAAAAACAGGGGCAGGCCTTGGTAGATAAGGCAACAAATCCAATTACGAAAGCGGCAGCCCGGGAAACTTCGAAACAACTAGTTAAAACAGCTAAGGATAAAGCAGCACAACTAAACCAGGAAGCAGAAACTAAGGCAAATAAGATATTGGCTGATGCGCAGAAACAGGTGGATAAGTTGAATAGGGAATAGGTAAACCGTCATTAGTCAAATAGTTAGTAGTTAATTAGTTAATTAATTAGTTAATAAGTCAAATGGGCAAATAGTCAATGGGCAAAACTAATTACCAATGTTCAATGTTCAATGCTCAATGTTCAAAGCTCAATTACCAAGGTTCAATTATCAATTACCAATGTTCAATTTTCAATCATCAATGACTAATTCGAAGAACTAAAAAAATCTTAGTGGTTCTCCGTGTCCGCCGCGCTGAATCCGTGCCTCTGTGGTTTTCCTTCCTCATCACTATTCACAAAACCAATTTCACATCCTAAAGTTTTGTAATTTTGTAAATAAAGCTAATTTAAATGATTTCTTTTGATATTGCCTTACAAAAGGTTTTAAATAATACGATGTCCTTGGCCGAAACCGAAAGAGTGACTTTAGAAGCCGCTTTGGGCAGGGTGCTGGCCATGGATGTGGCTTCGGATATGGATATGCCGCCCTTCGACAAATCCGCGGTCGATGGTTATGCATGCCGCAGACAGGATATTTATAATGAGCTCAAAATTGTGGAAGTGGTGCCGGCTGGTAAAGCTCCTCAGTACAATGTTTCGGAGAACCTGTGCATAAAGATTATGACAGGAGCCATGGTCCCGCAAGGGGCTGATTGTGTGCTGATGGTGGAACATACCGAAAAGACAAAAGAAGGTCATATCAGATTTTTAAAAAGCGACACGCAGAACAATATTGCCTATAAAGCAGAAGATGTAAAAAGAGGGGCTCTTGTATTACAGAAAGGGATACTGCTCAACCCCGAACATGTTGCAGTACTGGCTTCGGTGGGATGTTTTGAGCCACAGGTAAGCATAATGCCCCGGTTAAGCATTATTTCCACCGGTGACGAACTAGTGGAGCCTTATGAAGTTCCGGGACTTTCGCAGATTCGCAACAGTAACTCATGGCAATTGCTGGCCCAGGCGCAGCAGATGAAAATAAAAGCTGTGTATGGCGGTATCGCGCGGGATAACGAAGAAGTAACCTACCAGATGATTAATAAGGCTGCTGAAGAGAATGACGTGGTATTGCTTACCGGCGGCGTGTCAATGGGAGACTATGATTTTGTTCCGGAAATGATAAAAAAAACCGGCTTTGAAATACTTTTCCGTACCATGGCCATACAGCCGGGAAAGCCTACGGTTTTTGGAATGAAGGGCAAGAAGTTTTGTTTTGGTTTGCCGGGAAATCCTGTGGCGTCTTTTGTGATATTTGAATTAATGGTAAAACCTTTGTTGTATAAAATGATGGGTCACCAATTTGTTCCGAGGATACTTAGCCTTCCTTTTGCACACGATTTCAGACGCCGGGCGGCCGAACGCCTTTCGGTGATTCCTGTGGTAGTAAACCGTGAGGGCTTTGTTACTACCATTGATTACCATGGTTCGGCACATATTCACGCGCTGATTGGCGCTAACGGACTGGCTTTTATCCCTATTGGCAAAACAACAGTTGGTAAAGGAGAATTAGTAGATGTTAGACTCATATAATCGTGAAATAAATTATTTGCGGGTTTCGGTAACTGACCGCTGTAATCTGCGATGCACCTATTGTATGCCTGCAGAAGGTATTTCGTTACTGCAACATAAGGACATACTGTCTTTTGAAGAAATCCTTCAAGTTATTGAAGCGGCAGTCTCCAAAGGAATAAACAAAGTGCGCATTACAGGTGGGGAGCCATTGGTACGCAAGGGGATTATTTTGCTTATTGAACAGATTTCGAAAATTCAGGGTATTGAAGATTTGTCGATGACTACCAATGGTATTTTGCTGGAGGAGTTTGCCGGACCGCTTGCCCAAGCTGGCATACAACGTGTCAACATAAGTCTTGATACCGTTGATTCATTTAGATATGCTGAAATTACCAGGGGGGGGGGCATCAATAAAGTGATAACTGGCATTTTTGCAGCACAAAAGGCGGGTCTTAGTCCGATAAAGATAAACTGTGTAGTAAAAAATTCGGCTGACGAGGCCGATGCCCGCGGAGTAAAAGATTTCTGTATAAAAAACGGCTTGCAGGTTCGTTTTATACAAATGATGGACCTTCAAAAAGGACATTTTTCTGTTGTAGACGGAGGTTCCGGTGGCGATTGTAAAATATGTAACCGCCTGCGATTGACAGCCGATGGAAAAATAAAGCCCTGCTTGTTCAACGATGTAGAGTTTGATGTGAAGGCGATGGGTGCCGAAAAGGCCATAGTCGAAGCCATTAAAATCAAACCTGAATGCGGAACCTTCAATAAAAACGGTCGCTTTAACAATATCGGCGGATAATGTGGAAAAAGCTTTTCGATAAAAAAAATCACAAACCACGTCTTGGCGGACTGGAAATCCTAAAATATATCGGCCCTGGATTGTTGGTAACCGCCGGTTTTATTGATCCGGGCAACTGGGCAACCAATATTGCCGCAGGTTCCAAATT
>DAOOWO010000179.1:0-5759 GCA_035371225.1 Bacteroidales bacterium
TAAAACGGTGTATATCTTCTTATTTGATGGTAATGGGATAGGTCCGCTTACCACAGCACCGGTCGATTTTACTGTCTTCACGATTTTCTCAGCCGATTTGTCAACCAGATTGTGATCGTACGATTTTAGTTTTATTCTAATCCTCTGATTCACTTTGTTATGATTTAATTTATGTTATTAATTGGTAAATATCCTTTAATTTTATATATCACCTCATCGGCAATCTCTTTTGGAGTTTCGCTGTAATGCGAAAATTCCATGGAAGAGGTGGCACGACCAGATGTAATGGTGCGCAGCACAGTAATATACCCAAACATTTCGGACAAAGGCACGATAGCGTCAACAATCTGAAAGCCGATTCTGGCAGATAGATTCTGAACTTGTGCTCTGCGTTTGTTCAGGTCGCCGGTAACGTCGCCCACATACTCTTCGGGGGTAACCACTTCAAGTTTCATGATGGGTTCCATCAGGACACACTGTGCTTTTTTGCAGGCTTCTTTAAACGCATAACGGGCAGCTATTTCAAAAGCCATTGCATCGGAATCCACGCTATGGAAACTTCCATCAATCAGCCTTACTTTTACTGATTCAAAAGGAAATCCTGCAATAACACCATTCATCAGTGCTGCTTCGAAACCTTTTTGTGCAGCTTTAATAAATTCTTTCGGAAGGTTTCCACCCTTAACTTCGTCAATAAATTGTAATCCCCTCACGTTGCTGTCTGCCGGTGAAATTTCAAAATCAATATCTGCAAAACGACCTTTTCCTCCGGTTTGTTTTTTATATACCTCGCGGTGACGGACACAACTTTTGATGGCTTCTTTGTAGGCTACCTGGGGTACGCCATGGTTTACCTCCACTTTATGTTCTCTTTTTAGGCGGTCAAGAATGATTTCCAGATGAAGTTCGCCCATACCACTGATTAGTGTTTGGCCGGTTTCTTCGTTGTAACGAACCTGAAAAGTAGGATCTTCTTCAGCAATTCTTTTAAGGCAGGTGGAGAGTTTGTCAATATCGGCGGTGGTTTTTGGTTCCACAGCAATATTGATTACTGGTTCAGGGAAAGTCATTGATTCAAGTACAATAGGATGTTTTTCATCGCAGAGTGTATCCCCTGTCCTGATTTCTTTGAAACCCACCAGTGCGCCAATATCGCCTGCTTCAATCACATTCACCTGATTTTGCTTATTGGCGTGCATTCTCATAATTTTCGATACCCGCTCTTTTTTTCCGGTATTGGCATTATATATCATACTGCCAACAGACATGGTGCCTGAATAGACTCTAAAAAAAGCCAGTTTACCAACATAAGTATCGGTGGTAATTTTGAATGCCAGTCCACAGAAAGGTGCCGTACTGTCGGCATGCCGTTCTTCTTCTTTTTCGTTAAAAGGATTAAACCCTTTTATTGCAGGAACGTCAATCGGACTTGGTAAATACAGTACGATAGCATCGAGCAGTTGTTGTACAGCCTTGTTGCGGAATGATGATCCGCACAGCACGGGTGTAATGCGCATTTCAATAGTGGCCTTGCGCAGGGCGGCAATTATTTCTTCGCTGCTGATTGATTCGGGGTCATTCAAAAATTTCTCTAGCAAAGCCTCATTTTCTTCAGCGGCGCCTTCAACAAGTTTTGTGCGGTATTCGTTAACCAATTCTTTGAGGTCTTCGGGGATGGGCACTTCATTAAAGGTAATCCCTAATGATTCTTCGTCCCACTCGAAAGCCTTATTGTGAACCAGATCCACGATACCTCTGAAGTTATCTTCTTCTCCGATAGGAATTTGTATTACTACAGGCCGTGCTCTCAGTTTGTCCTGAATCTGGGTAATTACCTGGAAAAAGTCAGCGCCGGACCGGTCCATCTTGTTGATGTAACTGATTCGCGGCACATGATATTTATCTGCCTGATGCCATACTGTTTCAGATTGTGGTTCAACACCACCAACAGCACAAAACAGAGCAACTGCTCCGTCAAGGACCCGAAGGCTGCGTTCTACTTCCACAGTAAAATCAACATGCCCCGGTGTATCAATGATATTTATTTTATAGGGAGTGTTGTTGGTTTTCCAGTAAACAGTAGTTGCGGCTGACGTTATGGTGATGCCACGTTCCTGTTCCTGTTCCATCCAATCCATAGTAGCGTTGCCTTCGTGGACTTCGCCCATGCGGTGAGTGATGCCTGTATAATACAATATACGCTCTGTAGTCGTGGTTTTACCCGCGTCTATGTGCGCCATAATGCCAATATTTCTTATATACTCTAGGTTCTCTGACATTAATATTATATTATATCCCGCTACGCACTAAGTTTTTTAAAACTTAAAATGAGAAAATGCTTTGTTAGCTTCGGCCATACGGTGTGTATCTTCTTTTTTCTTAAAGGCAGCACCTTCCTCTTTATATCCGGCTAAAATTTCGGAAGCTAATTTCTGGCACATGGATTTCTCATGACGTAAGCGGGCGTATTTTATCAGGTTTTTCATACCTATAGACATTTTCCTTCCAGGCCTGATTTCCGAGGGTATCTGGAAAGTAGCCCCACCTATCCTGCGGCTGCGTACTTCTACCGAAGGAGTAACATTGGCAAGGGCTTTTTTGAATACGTCAAGTCCGTCTTCGCCACTTTTTTCCGAAACTATATCGATAGCATCGTAAAAAATATCGTAGGCGATATTCTTCTTTCCCTCCAGCATGATGTTATTAACGAACTTTGTCACCAAAGTATCGTTAAACCTGGGGTCAGGAAGAATAATCCGCTTTTTTGGAGTTGCTTTTCTCATTTTATATTAACAAATTCTTTAATTTACAATTATTTTGTTGCTGCTTTTTTTGCCTTAGGCCGTTTGGTGCCATATTTCGAGCGACGCTGGTTACGACCATCAACACCCGATGTATCCAATGCGCCACGGATGATATGATAACGTACACCCGGAAGGTCTTTTACCCTGCCGCCTCTGATAAGAACGATAGAGTGTTCCTGAAGGTTATGACCTTCTCCCGGAATGTAAGCATTTACTTCCTTACTATTAGTAAGCTTTACCCTGGCAACTTTACGCATCGCCGAGTTAGGCTTCTTAGGAGTAGTGGTGTAAACTCTGGTACAAACACCACGTCTCTGCGGGCATGAATCCAATGCTCTGGATTTGCTTTTATCTGTCAATTTTTTGCGTCCTTTACGAACTAATTGCTGTATTGTAGGCATATCAACCGTTTTTAACTATAACTCTCCCTAAGTTTTTTTGGGACTGCAAAGGTAAATATTAATTTCATATTATCAAGCACTTTGAAAAAAAATTATTTTTAATTTATTTTTAAACCCGCCAATTTTATAACAATATGCATTTATATTCTTGTTTTACAAGCACATAGGCTGTGAGAATATTTTTTTCCTACATTCATCTTTATTTTTTGTTGTACGGGTGCTGATGTTATTTTTGACAGTTCCGGGAAGACAACCCGCCAGCCAGGTCGCTATCCAGCCTTAACTTTGCTAACGGTATGGCTAGGTGACCTGCGATTTCCGTCACCTTGAGCAGTTGTTCCAATCAGATTTACATTTATTCCTAAAACTGAGAACAACTTGTCGAAATGTGACCTGGTATTAATCCTTCCCCGCAGCCAATCTTTCCTGCTCATTGCAGGGAAGGCAGGCAGGGAAGTGTGACTTAGTAATTAGCTCTCCTCGCAGGCCACTCTTCAACAATCCTGACAAATCGGGCTGCTCAGAGTAACCTGCAAAGTCGTATCGTAGTCAACCCGACCCACATTGATTTTTCCATTTTTTCAATATAAAACTAAAACATTTATTACTTTTGTTAAAACATCAAGCCAATGAATAGAAATGCTTTGTTCCCGGGTTCCTTCGATCCAATCACCAAAGGACATGAATCCGTGGTGTTGCGCAGCCTGGACCTGTTCGACAATATTACCGTAGCCATCGGTATTAACGCCGAAAAAAAATACTTGTTTCCGCTTGAACAACGACTGCAATGGCTTACCGAAGTTTTTGCCCCCTATCCCCAGATTAGCATTACCTCCTATAAAGGGCTGACTACCGACTTCTGCAAAAAAAACGATATTACCCATATTTTGCGTGGATTAAGAACCGCTGCCGATTTTGAATTTGAAAGAGGGATCGGGCAAATGAATAAAAAAATATATCCCGCCATAGAAACTGTTTTTTTGCTAGCTCTGCCTGAAAACAACTCCATATGTTCTTCGATTATCAGGGACATTTACCGTAATGGAGGCGATATCAGCCAGTTTATTCCGGATAAAATACAAATACCGCCGATAAAATAAATTTTTAGTTTGCTGCGTTACGTAATAAACATTTTTATGAAATACAGAATCCTTCAGGTATCTTTTATAGTGCTCAGCATGGTTTTTTGTATCTCAGCCAAAAATGTATCCGGACAAGGTGTAAGCATAAAAGGAAGTGCAAAAGGAGCTGAAGGAAAGACTATCATTCTTAAATATTATACTGATTATTTTACACTCAACGAAGAGTTATTAACGAAAAGCACCATCGATTCGTCGGGTTTTTTTGAAATCAAATGCCATATCCCCTCAACAGTTCTTGCCGTTATTCATATTGAGTATTATTCGGGAGAGATTTATCTTGAACAAAATAAATCGTATCAGGTGGAAATAAAAAACCTGGTTTTTAACGATAAACTAGATAAAGTCAACTATTATCTGAACCCTTTCAATTGCTATATCAGACTACTCAGTGAAGACAAAAACGAGCTGAACCTGCTTACTCAAAAATTAAATATTATGTATAATACTTTCGTCAAAGAAAACTTATACATTTTGAAAACAAAATCCATCTATGCGCGCGTTGATACTTTTATGATGGCCGCAAACGACACTTTTCGTGAAACAAAAAACGTTTATTTCAATAATTACCTGAATTACCGGTTGGCGTCATTAAAACTACTGACAAACTATTCGGATTCATACAAATTGATGATTGACTACTTGTACCAAAAACCAATTTTGTATGACAATATCGAGTATATGACTTTTATGGAGGGGTACTTAGAAAACTATTTTCAGAATTTAAACAGTCCGGTTTTGCTCAAAGATCTTTATATTCCGATAAATAAAAATAAAAGTTATGCTGAATTTATGGATATACTGGGGAAGGACACTTTGTTTGTTAATGAAAAATTACGTGAGATAATTGCGCTTAACACCTTAAATTTAATTTATGCTTCAAGCAATTTTAATAAGAAAAACATCACCGACATATTAAAAAATATTGCCTCGTCAAGTAAATTTGAAACTCACAGGATAATAGCCCGGAGTATGGTTTCATATTTTTCCCGTTTTGAAAGAGGGACACCTGCCATGGACTTCACCTTGAAAAGTTCGGATAATTCAATGGTAACCCTGAGTGACTTCAGGGGGAAATATGTTTATCTGAATTTTTACACCTCGTGGTGCCAATCCTGTAATGAAGAAATGGAAGTTATGAAAAACCTGCGTCAGAACTTTTATGATGATGTGGTTTTTATCAGTATTTCTGCTGACCGTGAGTTTATGAATATGTATTATTTCAAACGGGAGCATAAATACAATTGGCTGTTCCTTCATTTCGGCAATGAGTATGATTTACTGGAGTCATACGGAGTGTATACTTACCCAAGTTTTGTGCTGATAAATAAAACCGGTAATTTAATTCAATGCCCTGCTTTGAAACCCAGTGAAAATATAGAGCTTTATCTGACTAACCTCATCAACAACGATAA
>DAOOWO010000180.1:0-5676 GCA_035371225.1 Bacteroidales bacterium
TTATGCACAAACTCGAGCTCACAAAACGGGCACATTGTTTTCTCGTCTTTAATTTTTTTGGCAAAATATGGGAACCATGAAGCCGGCGGACAAAGTTTGCCCTTTAGCGTACTCAAGGTTTTATTATACCGTCGCACAGGAGTACCATAATAAAATGTTTTGCTGATTTTGCATCCGGGAAACAGAACCCTGAGTTTGTCGAGTGTAAAACTATGCAGATGATAGGAATGATTATAATTTTTTCCGCACCGCGGACAGTGCAGCTTAAATTTATCGAGATTTTCGTTGTTGGGGACAGTAACTAAAATATATTTTTTCGATAACCTTGTTATTTCCCCGATAGTTTTTTTCAGGGTTTCCTCGTCAAGGTGTTCCAGCATTTCGCTCGAAAGCACCATATCAAAAGAAGCATCAGGCAGGGGAATCTGATCAGATGAAGCCTGTAGCTTGTCGGCGGTAACATGCCTCAGAGCGTTGGCACTGCGGTCCACTCCCAGCACGGCAAATTTTTTGGCCAGTTCGTTGGTAATGATACCGTTGCCACAGCCAATGTCAATGATGGATACCACCTCCTGCGGTATAGTATCCAGGATTTTTTGTATTTTTCCCGAAAGCCCTGATTCATCAATCACATCCCACTGATACTGTTCGTAATATTTTTTATTGTCGATCATCCGAAAACTTTTTTCATGGCATTTTTAAAGACAAGTTTATTGATAAAACGGGCTTCATCCTTTGTTACCACGGGTTTTTCCTTTCCAAAAAACATCAGGATATACGTGCCGATAGCCACAAAAGGCCCGATGATCATGGGTTTATACATAATTCTTTTGGAACAGGAAATACAGGCCACCCAGAAATTAAAACCCTCAAAATAGCAGCCGCGGCCTGTCATTTTGTGGGCTTTCAGATGGCCGGTCTTGTTGTCGGTAGGCCGGTGATGCAGCACTTTCAGATTGAGGTCGGCAAGTATGGTATAGTTGTGAAATTTTGCCAGCATTTCGTCCACGGCATCCCAGCCGTCAATCTCTTTCAGTCCGCCGATCAGATCTAAAAACTCTTTCCGGTATGCTTTTATAGCGCCACGGACATGATCCTTGTTGGTAATCTTTTCGAGGTTCCAGTCTCCGTTCTTTTCAACCAGGCAAACACCTCCGCAAATTGCCAGCTTTTTGTTTTCGCTGAAATGCCGGGCAATAGTTTCAAAATAATCCGGCTCAAAAGTCAGATCGGCATCAAGTTTTACAATAAAATCCATGTTGGCATCCACATAGTTCCTGTAGCAATTGTTAAAGATCCGCGCGATATTTGTGCCGGCCATGTGATTTTTTTTGGCCTTATTCTGTACGAGTTTTATCCAGGGAAAATCAACGGCATAGGCAGTGATTATGGCAGCCGTATTGTCGGTGGAGCCATCATCATAAATCACCCACTGCAGGGGTTTTAGCGTTTGAGAAGTAACCGAGTCGAGCAGGTTTTTTACGCTTTTTTCTTCATTAAAAACCGGAGTGATGATGGCGTATTTCATGGATTTTTTTTACAAAAGTATAGATAAATTTTTATCTGATACTGAATTGTGTTTTATAATCATTTTTTTAATACAACCCTGGCAACTCGCTATCTTTATGAAAAAAAACAAAATAATACAAGCCATAATCCGCTGAGAAAAAATTAGTCTTTTAAAGCATTTTTTGATGGAGTGTAAAACTTTACCTTAAATTTGTGCAAAAACCGGCAGTAAAGTGGGGATAATAAAGAGGCAAAGCATAAAAAGTACGATAGTGATATACTGCGGCATGATGCTGGGGTATGTGAACCTCCTGCTACTCTCGCCGCACATTTTATCGCCCGAACAGATTGGCCTTACCCGCGTGTTGTACGACGGAAGCTATATGTTTGCCATGCTCGCCCAATTAGGCATGTGGAGTGTGGCTACTAAGTTTTACAGTTATTTCAAGGATAAAAAGAAAAACGATAACGGGTTTCTTTTTTATTTAGTATCAATACCTGCGCTGGGTTTTGTGGCGCTGGGATCGTTGCTGTTGATTTTCAGCGAACAGTTTACAGGACTTTTTATACAAAAATCGCCTCTCATTGTTGATTACTATTACTATTTTATCCCGCTGATTTTTATCGTGATGTATTATCAGGTTTTTGAGACATACAGCAGCCTGCAATACAGGATAGTAGTTCCCAACCTGTTAAGGGAAGTGCTGAATAAGTTCATATACCTGATTATTATTTTGCTGTTATTGTCGCAACTAATCAACTTTAAAACTTTTATCAATCTTTATGTGCTCTCCTATGGCATATCGCTGATAGTGCTTATCCTGTACCTGCGATCAATGCACACTCTACATTTCAAACCCGATTTCAGCTTTGTAACTCCAAAACTGCGAAAACAGATGATTACTTACGGAATCTTTGTATTTTTCGGCAGTCTGGGCGCTTTTGCCGTGGCCCGCATGGATGTTATTATGCTTAGTTCCTTGTCAGGCTTGTATTTTGCCGGAGTGTACACTATCTCTTACCTGCTGGGTAATGTTATAGAAGTGCCACGCAAAGCCATTGCACAGATATCTGTCCCGATAATTGCCGATGCCTGGAAAAATAACGATATTGATAAAATTGACGAGATTTACAAAAAAACTTCTATAAACCAGGCGATTGTCGCTGGCCTGATTTTTCTGATAATCTGGATAAATATCGAAGCCATTTTTTCTCTTATCCCCAACAGCTCTGTATATATCGCGGGAAAATATGTGGCACTTTTTATTGGTTTGGCACGCTTTATTGATGCCGCCACGGGTGTTAATACCGAGATTCTGATGAATTCGCACAAACATTACAAATTCAACCTGGTGCTGTTGTTTGCCATGGGAGTTCTCACCATAGTCCTCAACCTGATACTGATTCCTATCCTCAATATGTACGGCGCCTGCCTATCCGTTTTGATATCTATTGTGCTTTACAATATTTTTAAATTTGTTTTTATCTACAAAAAATGGAAAATACAGCCGTTTACCCTCAACACATTAAAAGTGATTCTGCTCCTTGCAATACTGGTTTTTGTATCCTACTTATTCCCAAAACTCCACAACCCGATACTGCAAATTATCATGGTTTCGGTTCCTATCATAATTATTTACTCTGCAGCCTGTTATTTTTTAAAAGTTTCCGATGATGCCAATGATTTGGCTGATAAAGTTTTTTTGAAAGTAAAAAACATTGTAAAATCGAAAAAGTAAACGGGTAGTGTAACCCTATTTATTTAAAAATTTCCTTCAGCGTACTTTTTTCCGGATAGGTAATCAGCACAGCCCTGTGCGGCCCGTAAAAGATAAAAAAGCTACCTGCTGCCACAGCGGAAGCCCCGCTTTTTACTGCATCTGCAAAATGCCCTATACTGCCGGCACCCCCGGACGCAACTACAGGAACAGAAACAACCTGCGATACTTTTTTAATAAGCTCTGTATCATATCCTAAAAATGTCCCATCGCGATCAACAGAATTGAGGAAAATTTCACCGGCACCTTTGTTTTCCATGAGTTGGGCAAACTCTACGGGGTCCAAAGAAGTTGTTTTTTGCTGCGTATAATCATAAACACGATACCTTCCCAACAAATCTTTTTTCACATCAATGGCGGCAACCACGCTCGATGAACCGGCTACCTCTGCCGCCTGAGTAATAAAATCAGGGTTTTTCCTGGCAAAAGCATTAATAGCCACCTTTTCCACACCAAGACGGGTGAGCTTTTTTACCTGTTCCACGTGGGTTATGCCCCCGCCATAGCCGAAAGGCATAAATGCCTCGCAACTGATACGCGAAATCAGGTTATAATCAGGCTCGCGGCCCTTTTTGGTGGCTTCGATGTCAATAAAAAGCAGTTCGTCAACTTCCTTATCGTTAAAAATTTTCACTGCATTGATTGGATCGCCCACGTAGGTGGGATTTTTGAACTTTACCGACTTTACCAGTCCGTCGTTTTTCAGTAACAGGCAAGGTATCACGCGAATCTTAAGCATAAGGCGCCTCCACAAAGTTTTTCATAAGCAGCAAGCCGTATTTATGGCTTTTTTCGGGATGAAACTGGGTGGCAACCATATTACCTCGTTGCAAACCCGAGGTAAACTCAATGCCATACATCGTGGTGGCGGCAATATCCTCGGGATGACGGCATTCCACATAATACGAATGGACAAAATAAAAGGAAGCGTCATCATACATATTGCGGAAGACACCCTCTTTATTTTTCACAATAACATCGTTCCAGCCCATATGAGGGATGCAGAGCTTACTATTTTTCTCATCAAAACGGAATTTTTTACATACGGCATCAATCCATCCCAGACCGGGCAAAACCCCTTCTTCGCTGCTTTTGGCCATCAACTGCATGCCTAGGCAGATACCCAACACAGGAACATGTTCTTCCAACACCTTTTTATTCAATACTTCAATAAGTCCTTTTTCTTTGAGGTTTTTCATGCCGTTATCAAAAGCGCCGACCCCGGGAATAATTATTTTTCCGGCACTGCCAATAAGCTGAGGGTCGGAAGTTACCATACTCTCTCCGCCTGCCTTTTTTATCATATTGACAATGGAGCCAATATTTCCCATCCCGTAATCAACAATTACTATCATGAAATGCTACAGAAGTATATGATTATTACTTTTTTCGTTTGGGTACCGAATTTTTCTTTTCTTTTTCCGTGGCAGCAGCAGGAATTTCCTGCGCTATTTCCCCCGGTTCAGCAGAGACACCTCGTTTTTTGCGAAATTCAAAATATAAGGCCGCCGCAATTATCAGCAGCAACAAAATGGAACCGGCCAACGAAACTTTTTCGCCGATGAAATATGATTGGGGTTCAAACTTAAATTCTATTTTATGTGCTCCTGCCGGTATAACCATGGCTCGCAACACATAATTAGCCCGCAGATAGGGTGCCGCCTGTCCGTCGATATAGGCATTCCAGCCTTTGTTGTAATATATTTCGGAAAATACGGCCAGTTGGTCTGATTTTAATTTTGATGTTTCATAGGTCAGGTGATTGGGCGTATATTTCACGAGCCGGATGGCGGCTGCTGAATCCCTTTCAATTTTTAATCCGCCAAGTTCGCTTTCAAAACGTTTATCCACAATGGCGGTAGTTGCCGGAACAAAGTTATCCAACGCCTTGATTTCTTCATCGGCATTGGCCACCATTTTTACCCTGTTGACAAACCATGCATTGCCCAGGGCAGCAGGATTTCGCATGGGCCGGGCATCGGGGTTATAAATGAAGTATTTGGTATTAAGCATGTTCAGCGAGGTGAGGCCATACAAAGTTGCCGTCAATACCGAGTCGGAAGGTCCGGCCTGTAAGGTTTTAACCAGGCGTTCCTGTTCGTTAAAAAGACGGTGTTCGATAAGATCCTGATAACGGCGGAGTTTAGCAGCATGATAACCGCCAATAGACTGATGATAGAAAGAAGTGGTGGCATCGGTGGTAAAATTGCTGACGGTAAGATTCATCACCCTGAAAGTAGCCGTAGTATCTGCCAATATTGCCTGATCGGCAGCCGATTCCACAAAAGGATTTTCATTTTTATTTTTGGCAATGAAGTTATCGTTATTGAGGTATTTTTTGTCTAAAGGTACCATGTCGATGAGGATTAATACGCCCACGCCTGCATAC
>DAOOWO010000181.1:0-5604 GCA_035371225.1 Bacteroidales bacterium
ACGACCCGTGATACCGGCGGTAATGATGAACTTGTCGTGGATGTTGTACCAAAAATCTACATAAGCATCAAAAATGGGCTTGTGCCAGGCTTTTAACTCGTTATCCATTTTGTAATGATAAAAGTTACCGCCGACCAGCACTTTAAATCTTTCGTCTTTGTGGTAAACAAATTCGCCCCTGACATTGAATAGTCTGGCGCTGTCGTGTATTACATTGAATTTGTTACGGAACACCAGGTTGGTATCAGTAACATACAGCGGCATATTTTTGATGCGGGCATAAGACACGGCAGCAGAAAAGTTCATTGTTTTGCTTATATCGCTTTTGATACCCCCGAAAATATCATAAGTGGTGCTGGTGTATGAAATGGGGATGTAAGAGTTGATATAAGGGTTTTCGCTGATGGTGCTGTAGAAGGTGTTTTGTTGTAAGTTGCCTTTGATGCCGGCAAAAACTATCAGGATATTTTTAACTATATTGAACTGCACATCGGCAATAGGGTAGAAATATAGTTTGGCATTGTTGGCAGCCAACACCGAAATATCCACACCCAGATTGAAATTAAAACCTTTGAAAGTTGTTTTTATATATGGTTTTAATGAGATGAGTCCGGCATTTTTTTCAATTAAGGAATCCTGGTCGAAACAATATTTTACCTGAGCCTGCAGCCCGACAAACTGCGAGCTGGTAATTTTAAACAAATGCAGGTCTTTGTTTATGTCGGCAGTAAAATCGATGGCATTTTCGGAAGTTTTGTAATAATCGTTCAGAAAATAGTACTTAAAACCGGCGGCATAGTTGAGCTTCAGAGAATCGGGGTGGTTTATGCTTTTAAAATATACATTAGCATTTATCAGGTTAAAACGTTGTTTATACATATCTTTTTCGAGGGGTAACACGGTAATGATGTCGGGGTAGTCGCCGGGTTTAAAACCATAATAATGATAGACATTTCTTTTGTAGCCAATTCCACCGCCAATTTCATTCTGTTTGAAGAATTTTTTTCCGTAGAACTCGGCGAGGTTCTCGCTATTGCCAGGATAAGCCCAGTCTTTGAATTTGCCCAGGTACGAATGATGTTTCAGGTGTCCTCCGATAGAGTAGGAACGCGAATAAGTGTTGTTAACAAAAAACTCTCCGTAGGGCGAGGTATAATTTCCGAAGCCTGCCTTTACCAAAAACTTATAAAGCTTCGCCAGGTTGATATCGCCGACACGTGCGGGTTTAATGGGGTCAGCGGTATAGGTGGTGCTGTATTTCCGGGTAAGCGTTTGATAGGTCATTCTGGGGGTAACTAAAACGGTGTCGGTATATACCGGTTGCACATTGATTTTGTTGGCATCGGAAATAGTGGGTTGGTAAGGGGCTATCACCGTTACTTTTTCATCGTAAGGTTTTTGTGCTTGCAGGGCGCTGCACACGACAGTAAACAGGATGATGACGAATTTATATTTTAGTGTTTTCATGATGTGTTTTTTGATATTATGGTGTTTTTTCATGAAATTATTTCTATTTTATTTCGTTCAATAAGGGACCCGGTTCGTTCTGAATTTTCAGCAGCTCTTCCGCTTTCTTTTGTTCTTCAATTTTTTCTGCTTCAAGAATGGCGTTGAGTTTTTCCTCGGCAATCTTTATCAGGTCGGCGCCTTCGTAATTGTCGATGATGCTTTTCAGGGTGTACTTTGCCTGGTGGCGGTTGCCAGTTTTTACGTAGTTATCGGCAAGCAGTATGAAGGCTTTGGCAACCCAATAATCATAGGAAGGCACCTGGTTTATCAGGTCGAAGGCCACTTTTTCAGATGCTTCGGTAAGATTCTGAAGATAATAAACTTCAGCGATATTGTATTTGGCTTCGGCGCAGGATTCGCTTTTCGACAGTTTGGTGACAGTTTCAAATTCGGTGAGTGCCAGTGTGGTGTCTTTTAGTGCCAGGGATGATTTGGCGATGGTCAGATGGGCTTCCACCATCAGGTCTTCGGGTAGTTTATCGGCAAGCAAAAGTTCTTGTGAGGTGCTGATAGCCGTGGTATAGAGGTTGAGCAGGTAATTGCATCTCATCTGTCCTGTTTGGGCTGTCAGGATATTTTCTTTGTATTCTGCATATTTTTCCAGTTCGGTATAGTTGCTCAGGGCAGCCTCGTAATTTTTTCTGCCATAGTTTATTGCAGCCGCATTCAGCAGCGACTTTTCAGTGAATTTTGTTCTGGGTTTGTCGATAACAAAGCTATAGTTTTGCAGGGCTTCATCGGTTTGTTTTGCACGGTACTGGCATTCGGCAAGATAGAAGTGTGCATCGATTTGGTAAGCACCGTTGGGGAATTTGGTGAGGTAATCTTTAAATCCTGTCATGGCATTTTCGCAATCGTTACGCATATAACGGTTTTCAAGAGCTATATAGGTAATCGAGTCCTGTTCGGCGTTGGATACCGCAGCAAAAGGAAGGTCTTTAACATACACAAAGAAGTCTTCCACGCGATCCATATCAACATATACGTTGCGTATGCTCACAAGGGCTTCTTTCGATTCGGGGGTCCCCGGAAAATCGCTTACTACTTTCTTGAGTGTCTGCAGGGCCTGTTCATCTTTTTGTTCATTATAATAAATCATTCCTTTTTTTAGCAGGGCCTGGCTTACATAGCCCGAATTGGGATATTCACGTGCGAGCATATCATAATAGTCAATAGCTTTGCTGTTGATATTAAGGTTTTGATAGGTATTGGCCAATTCATAGATAGCGGAAACCCGGTAGTTTGATTTTGGATATTTTTCGATGAGTGCCATCATGGATGAAGCTTTGGTTTCGAGTTTGGCCGAAGCTCCCTGTGCCAGAGCTTTCTGATAAAGGACATAGTCGGCATCAATCAGGTTCATCTGCAAACTTTTATCGTAATTTTCAATCGCATTGGCGAAATCTTTGTTCATGAAATAGCAGTCGCCGGTGCGGTTGTAAGCATCATTGATGATTCTGGGGGCTGCATTTTTGGCTTCATCGGTAAATTTTTTGAAATTCGACAGGGCAGAAGAGTAGTTGGCTTTTTTGAAATAAGAATAACCAAGGCCGTAATAGGAGTTTTGGTAAGAATCGCTGCCGAAAGCACCGGTGGTTGACTGTAATAGCTGATAATTGTAAATGGCCGAATCAAATTCTTGCTGCCGGTAGTAGGCTTCTGCTGTCCAGTAATAGGATAGTATCTCGTATTCGGTGACTATGGGGTATTTATTTGATTTGGCTAACATAGCAATGGCTTCGTCGTGTTCGCCGTTATTGAATAGCTCGATACCCCGCAGATAGGCAATTTTCTGGTAGGCTTTGTTGAGTTTGTTATCACGTTTTTTGATTTTATCCAACGACAAAAGAGCATCTTTGTAGTTTTTGGTGGTAAGGTATATGTTTGATAGGTATTCGTAAGCTTCATCGAGTTTTTCCGATCCGGGATATTTTTCAATGTATTCGTTAAACACATTGACGGCCTCGTTGTAAGGGTTGAAGGCTGTTTCGTAGGCCAGTTTGGCATAAGTGAACATGGCATTCTCCTGTATTTGTTTGTCTACATCCATTTTATAAGCCGAAGCAAACATGTTCATGGCAAACTGTTTTTGGCCAGTGGCGAGGTAGCATTGAGCCTGGTGATAATAAGCCAGTTGCGAAAGAGAGTCGTTTTCGGCTGTGCTGATTTTTTTGAAATTTTCTATGGCTTTGGTATACTCGTTGGCCTTATAATAGGTGTAAGCAATCATATAGTGGTCCTTACGCAACAGCGGTGCTGTGTTTTTCTGCAGGTACAGTTCGAGGTAGGGCAGGGCTTCCTGATAGCGCTCGGTATGATAATAGGCCTCGGCAGTGATGCGCGCTATCTCGGGTGTTCTTTTGCTGTTGCTTGTAGAATCAAGCAAGGCTGGAGCCAGGACGATGATTTCGTCGAATTTTTGCTGATAATAATAAATTTGAATCATATAATAAGGCGCTATCTTGCTGTAGTTTTCATCGTTTAGCAGCTTGTTGAAAGCCTTGAGTGCGCTTTCGTAATTCTTTTCGGTGTAGGCAATATGTGCGTAATAGTAGTTGGCCGGTGCCTTATATTTGGATTCTTTGTCGATGATTTCAAAAAATGATTTTTTTGCATTGTCGTAATCCTGCTGCATGAAATAACTGTAGCCGGTTTTGAAGTGATAGTCGGCAGTTTCCTCTTCGTTCAACTGGAGAATATCTGTCTTTTCGTAAGCCTGCAGGGCGCTGCCGTATTTTTTATTAGTAAAATAATATCCTGCCAGCTCATAGTAGCCGCGGTTTACTTTTGGGTTTTCAGGATAGTCTTTGATGAAAGCCATCATCAGGTTTTCGGCATCAGCATTATGCAGCCTTAAGGCACACAGCGCCTCATAAAACAGTGCGTTAGCGCGCATCTCCACCGGATAACCACGGGCATCAACCAGCAATTTAAAATTTTCCTGGGCTGCACCGTATTTTTCTTTGTTGAATAGTTCTACAGCATCACGGTACTGGACTATTGGAGCCCGGTAGTTGGTAGTCTTTTGGGCATACACCATGTGTGCACCTGTGAGTAAACTCACACAGCCTATGGTAAGAAAGATTTTTTTCAGCATAACAACATACTTTTTAATTTGTATCCTGTTGATAATAAAACATTTATATACTATTATCCTTTGTACTGCGAAATTATTATTATTTGCCTCGTGGCAAACCTGCTGTAAGCCTTAATTATTAACATCAATAGTTTAATAACTTTGAAGTAAAAAGGCCTGATTTTTAACAAAAAAAGCTCTGATGTAAAAACGACAGAAATGGTGGATTATTCTTCCTGCATCCGCCTATAATGCTGCACCACAAAATTCAGTTCGTTGTATGATATTTCATCGCCCAATTTTTCTTTGATTTCTTTCAGCGATTTATGATTATTGGCACTTAACAATGCCAAAACTTTGTTGACTTTTTCTTCGGCCACAAAGGCGGTAACGTCCAAAATGCCGCGGCCAACAAAATGCGCAAGGTGGCCTTCAATGGTTTGGGTTGACAATCCTCGTTCCTTAGCTATTTCAACAATGCTTTTTCCCTCTTTGTAAAGGTCGAGACTGACATTTTTTGAGTCAATTTTTTCTTTTTTTATCTTGACGGGTATTTCAATCTGTTCCGGAACAATATCATTGTCGCGGCAATAATCCAGTATCATAGAAATAATTTCGGGGCCATAAGTTTCTGATTTGACCTTACCGATACCTTTTATGGTTTTCAGCGCTTGCATGGTGGTGGGGAGTTTATTGACCAGTTCGGTGATCGTTTTTTGAGGCAATATCTGATATACCGGCAGGTTATTTTCTTCGGCAAGATTATTACGCCATTGTTTTATGATTTGATACAGCATACCATGTTTAACAGCGGTGCTAGTGGCTGTTTTTGCAACTGCATGGTGTTTTGGCGGCCTGAAATCTATTTCCGCATCGCTTCTTTGGCGTAAATACGAAATGGTATCAAAGCCATCAAGGGCATTTTTGATACAGTAATATTTGATGAAAACCTCTTTCTGCAGTTTTTCCAATGATTCAGCCAGGTCTTTTTTGATGGCTTTGTTATCAGTGTCGAAAAA
>DAOOWO010000182.1:0-5602 GCA_035371225.1 Bacteroidales bacterium
AGCGCCTTCGGCAGCTTGTTTCATGGCGGCGTTAACATCGTCTTTATTCACTCGATTGTTCATTTCGCAGGTCAGGTCCACTACCGATCCGTCGGGAGTAGGTACGCGCATTGATAAACCATCAAGTTTGCCGGCAAGTTCAGGTACTACCAGGCCTATCGCCTTGGCGGCTCCGGTGCTGGTGGGTATAATCGACATGGCGGCGGCACGGGCACGACGCAGGTCTTTGTGTGGTGCGTCTAATATTATCTGATCGTTGGTATACGAGTGAATAGTGTTGATGAGTCCGTGCTTGATGCCAAAACTATCATTCAACACTTTAGCGATAGGAGCCAGGCAGTTGGTGGTACAGGAAGCATTGGAGATGAACCTGTGTTCGGGTTTCAGTTGTTCGCCGTTAACACCCAGCACTATGGTGATGTCCACGTCCTGTGCCGAGTTGGCAGGTACCGATAATACTACTTTGCGGGCGCCGGCTTGTGAGTGCTTTTCGAGCTTTTCACGGGTGCGAAAAATACCAGTACATTCTGCCACAACATCCACTCCAAGATCTTTCCAGGGAAGCGCTGTGGGGTCTTTTTCAGCATACACCCTGTATTTCTTTCCATCAATAATAATATGATCATCCCCGGCAGTAACTTCTCCGGGGTATTTTCCATGTACCGAATCGTATTTGAATAAATGGGCAAGAGTTTTGGCATCAGTCAGGTCGTTCAACGCGACAACCTCAACATTATTCATTTTTAAAAGGGCTTTAAAAGTGAGCCTGCCGATGCGGCCAAAGCCATTAATTGCAATTTTTACAGTTGACATATATTTTTTTTGTTTGAAATTTATGCAAAAATATAATTAAAATAGAAGCTGTCAAAATAAAAAAAGAGGCATTTGCCTCTTTTTTTATTTTGGGTAAATCACTATCTGTATAATGTTACGATGCCCTTGGTTTTGTGACGTATCCTTTTGGTGTCCATCACATAGATAACATATACGTAAATGCCGGTAGCAGCAGGTTGGCCCTGAAAAGTACCTTTCCAGCATTCATTGATGTCGGTGGACTGGTAAACCAATTTTCCCCAGCGGTCGTAAATAGATATTTCAAAATTTTCTTCAAGAATGCCAAAGCCGTTTATGCAAAACTGTTCGTTTTTTGGGTCATTATTGGGTGTAAATGCATTGGGAAGATAGAGCCCGTAGGTAGGCTCAATACGGATAAATTTTGTTGCGCTGTCGATACATCCATGATCAGTAGTAACTTGAAGTGTGACCAGATACGTACCCGTATCTTCCATTAATTGAAAATTGTAGTAAGGATTACTGATGGAGTAGGAGTGATAAGGGTTTTGAGCCGTGGAGTTGTTGCCATCGCCAAAATCCCAGTGCCATTGATTCAGTATGCCGTGCGAATGGTCATAGAAAAGAAATTCAGGGTTGGTTACCGTGGCGGTATTTTCAGGAGCTGTGGAAAAAATTGCCACCGGCAAAGGATGAACGGTAATATAGTCTGATAATGTAAGGGTTCCTGTCAGATGCATGGGGTTGGTTATTGTCAGCGTTACGTCATAGGTCCCCGGTTCATCGTAATACGCCAGGGGATTTTTTTCGTGTGAAAATGTTCCATTACCAAATTCCCATAAATAAACTGCATCTGGATGTACCTGGGTGGACTGATCAGTAAATTGAACCGCCAGAGGTACACAGCCCGATTGGGGCTCGCCAGCAAAACCAACAATAGGATATATCGGAAGCACAGTAACAGTGACGGAAGTAAAGTTCTGACAGCCATTGGCATCGGTAACAGTAACCATATAAGTTGTTGTAGCTTCGGGGCTAAGAACAGGGCATGGTAACGTATTTTGGCCAGTAAGTGAGGGGTCGGGAGGGCTGGCAGACCATAAATATGATGTTCCTCCCGAAGCGCAAATAGTGGTGGTTTCGCCGTTATAAATAGTGGAAGGGGTTGCGGTAGCTGTAACAGCAGGCAGAGGGTTTACCACTACGGTGACAGAATCCACCCCATTGCAGATATTGTATACCGTTACATAATACTGGGTGGTAGTGGTGGGCGACACAGAAATCGATGCCGTGGTTGCCCCGGTGCTCCATAAATAGCCGGTACCTCCGCTGGAACTCAGATTGGCCGGTTGTCCCACACAAATGGTATCGTTGGGACCGGCATCAACATTGGCCGAACCAATGGTAATGCTTACGCTTTCGGTTTCCGAATCGTTGCATATATCGGTAACGGTGCAGGAATATGTTGTTGATTGAGGAGGCAGCACCACCGCAGAGGAGTCATTACCAGCTCCGTTATCCCATACGTAGGTATATGGCTGAAAACCTCCGGTGGGATTTACCCATATAGTGGTAGAATCGCCGCAAAGCGTGGTGTCACTCGAAGAAACTAAAGTCACCGGCGAGTTGTCGATGATATTGATAGTAACATCAGAGCCACTTCCGCAAACCACCGTCTGCACATGGAATACAACGGTTTCAGTTCCTTCGGTCAGGCCGTCGGTTAAGGGGTGAATAACTATAGCAATAGAGTCCTGGCCTGCAGGAACAACAACATTATTGGGAATACTGGTGTAATCAACGCCATTAGTGGCCGTACCACTAATGGTAAAAGGGATTGTATATGCAGTAGCTGCAGGACTGGAAAGGTTGAAACTGATATAACCATCGCTGCACCCCTCAACAGCATTATTGCCCGCTCCTGGTACCGAAAAATGAGATGAAACCGTAACACCATAAGCCGACAAACTGTTGGCTTTGAGAAACACTCCCGAGTCATATGAACTGTCGCCGCAGTCTCCGATGGCAATTTTCAGGTGATAGGTCTGGCAAGGCTGCACAAGTATCCATGCCGTGTATACTTTGGTAAGCCTGTCGTATTGATAATAGGTTCCGCTGGCATTCGACCACGAGTAAGTGGCTCCGGCATCGCAAACGTTATTGATGGTAACATAATTAGCCGGATTGTTAGGCATTTTTGCGATATTTACTGAACTGTTGGAAAAAGGGCCTGAAATGCCAGGACCGCTGACAAAAAATCCAAAAACATCGTTATAACTCGAATTACAAAATTCATCAAACTCTTCGGAACCAAACACATATTGAAATTTTATAGTGTCGGCTATTGGTATAAAATCAAATTCAAGAATGGCTTTGTCGTATACCGTATTTGAAGGCACCAGCGCCTGCAAGTCGGGATCGCTGCCGGTTGCAGAGCCAGTTCCTGAACTTCCGGTATTATTCGGACCTATCGCATTGGAGGCCTGTCCCGAGGTGATAACGATTCCCTGTGCAAAACCTAATTGCGTGGCTGCGGCACCGGCAGCATTAAAGCTGCCAATCATATTGGAACTGATATTAGCAGCAGAGCCATTAAACAACCCATTACTTACGGTTACCCCGGTTCCCACCAACACATTTTGAACTAATTGTATGGGAGTCATTCCCAGTGACGTGCCCTGCACCACGGTGAGCTGCGCCTGCAGCCTTGAGGATATCAGAAATCCTCCTGCCAGAAACACACCGAAACATAATTTCAAAATAATATTTTTTAACATAAGTCCTATTTCCCTTTTAGTATTTGATCGAAAAGTGTTTATATATACGAGATTTTAATATATGCAAAGTTATGAAGAATAATTGATTTGTACGTAATTACCAGCCAAAAAGTTATTCAAAAAAAAACGTTTTTTCTTAGTTGTAACAGATTGTTTATTTTTATAACGGATTTATACGACAAATAATTGGGGACACAGCACACAGTTGGCCGCATTTCTGCTTATATGCTATCATTTCGCAGGTTTTTCAAAAAGAAATGGTGGTTGTTTTTTGTGGTTGCTTTTTGGTTTTTTTTCTGGTTTTCATTACCTCGTCCACTCTTCAGGGATCCCGGTGCCACGGTGTTGGATGATCATAATGGTGTATTGATGGGGGCCCGAATTGCTGCAGACCAACAGTGGCGTTTTCCATCGGGCAGGTCGGTGCCGGAAAAATTTCAGAAGGCGCTCATCATGTTTGAAGACCGTTTTTTTTATTATCATAATGGGCTCAACCCGTGGGCTATGGCAAGGGCGGCATACCAGGACTTCAAAGCAGGAAAAATAGTCAGCGGCGGCAGCACTATTACCATGCAGGTGATCCGGCTTTCAAGAAAGGGGAAGTCACGGACTGTTTTTGAGAAAGTGATAGAAGCTTTTTTGGCTGTGAGGCTCGAACTCACTTACAGTAAAAAGGAAATATTGGCTCTTTATGCCGCCAATGCGCCCTTTGGAGGCAATGTGGTGGGTATTGATGCGGCAGCCTGGCGCTATTTTGGCAAGAATGCCGCTCAACTATCCTGGGCGGAGGCTGCTACCCTTGCGGTATTGCCCAACAGTCCGGCACTGATTTATCCAGGTAAAAGCCATGATAAGCTGTTGAAGAAACGAAACAAAATTCTTAATAAACTATATCAAAATAAGTATATCAGCAAGGAAGAATTATTGCTTGCGCAAAATGAAAACCTGCCAGGAAAACCTTACCCCTTGCCGCAAGAAGCTGCCCACCTGCTCGACCGATCAATTAAAGAAGGTCATGGCGGCGAAAGGATAAAAACCACTCTTGACGTTTATTTGCAAGCCCAAACTTTATCCATCGTGGAACGGTACCGCGAAAAATATGCGGCCAATAAAGTTCATAATGCCGCGGTTCTTGTGGTAGAGGTAGAAACGGGCGATGTGCTGGCTTATGTGGGTAATACCAATGAAACATACCGTCCAGAGTATGGCTGCCAGGTAGATATCATTACTTCGGCAAGGAGCACAGGCAGTATTCTGAAACCTTTTCTTTATGCAGCCATGCTCAACGATGGGCAGTTGCTGCCGGCGGCTCTTGTGCCCGACATACCGGTTCAACTGGGCGGTTTTATACCTGAAAATTACAACCTGACTTATGATGGGGCTGTACCCGCCAAACGGGCCTTGTCACGCTCGCTCAACGTACCGGCAGTTAAGATGTTACAAGCATACGGTATCAACCGTTTCAATTATGTCTTAAAAAAAATCGGAATCACCACACTGCATAAACCTCCTTCGCATTATGGGCTGGCAATTATTTTGGGCGGAGCCGAAGCCAACCTCTGGGATATGGCTGGTGCCTATGCCAGTATGGCTCGTACACTCAATCATTATCAGCCCAATGATTCCCGTTACGACAAAGAGGATTTTCATCCGCCTGCTTATATTTTTCAGGAAGAGAAAAGGAAAAGGACGGGCACCGAAAGGTCTTCGGTATTAAGTGCTTCATCTATCTGGTTTACCTTTGAGGCTATGAATGAGGTTTCCCGGCCCGACGAAGATATGGAATGGCGGCAGTTTTCTTCCTCAGCTAAAATAGCCTGGAAAACGGGTACCAGTTATGGGAGCCGCGATGCCTGGGCAATAGGTGTTAACCCCAAATACGTGGTGGCTGTGTGGACAGGCAATTCAGACGGGGAAGGCCGCCCCGGAATGACCGGCCTGACCTATGCTGCACCCATCATGTTTGAGGTGTTCAAATCGTTAAAGCCGCAGGGATGGTTTGTTCTGGAAACCAATCAAAAATATAAATTCGA
>DAOOWO010000183.1:0-5588 GCA_035371225.1 Bacteroidales bacterium
AAATTCATATACTGTTTCTTTAAAGTTTATTCATTGGGCAAAGTTAAGAAAATTAAAAAGCAAATTCTTATTAATGTGAATGCTTTTTACCAGGCAAATGAAACTTCTATCAGAAAGTAACGCCCCGGGGATAGATAGCCTTTGCTGTCAACAAAACGCTTATTAAAAATGTTCTGGCAAATCAGCGCACAAGTGATCTTGTTGTAGAACATGCGCTGCAATTTGGCATCCATAACAAAATACGAGTCAAGTTGTATGGTATTGTCATCGTCCACCCATTCTTTGTCAAGGAATTTGCCTGTAATGGAGGTGTTGACAATTTTATTGTTCCATACAAAAACTCCGCTGAAAAGATTTTTGGGTATCTCAATAAGAAATTTTCCGGTAAGATCGGTTACCGCATTTGAATCCATTTCATACTTGCCGATAACCGAATGATTATAGGAATAACAGGCTGTGAGATGAATATTTTTCGTAAAACTGATTTGGGTTTTAAATTCAAAACCCGCAATATTCACACGGCCGACATTTTGCCTTTTTATCACCGGTTTCATATTTGTTCCCGATGTGTACACGGAATCACCGGTGGCAACAAAATACTGAAAATTACTGCCAACACTATAGAAGAACACCGGCTGCATAAGTAACCATTTTGCAGGCCTGATGCCGGCTCCCAGTTCAATACTTTGAACGTGTTCGGGTTTCAGGTCGGGGTTGGCAAGTTTAAAACCTTTGTTTACATCACCGGTTCGCGAAAGGTCATTGATCTGAGGCGGTCTGAAACCCCATGAATAAAGTGTGTAAATATTATAGTTTTCGTTAAACACATATTTCACACCTGCTTTCGGGCTTACAGCAAACCACTGTTTAGAAGGATAATCGCCCTGATAGTTATAAAGGAATTCGGTGGCCAGGGTGGGTGAATAAATATGGAAATTGCCATCATAAAAACGCACCAGGTCAGCTCGCAGGGCGGCATGAAACACTAATTTGTTTTTCAGCAGTGACCACTGATCCTGAACAAAAATTCCGTAAAAGTCCATCTTGCCGTTGTTTTCGATGGTATCCACCGAGGTATGGTAAATATCTTTTGAAAAACAGCCTCCGGTCTTAAAATCAGCGCCGGCCGTAATCACATTATTTTTTATTTTCCGGATAGTATAAGTAAACCAGATTCCTTCGTCATGAGTGTTTTCGTGAGTATTGTAAAACGTATAAAGTCCGGAGTTCTTCTTGATGGTTTCGTTTTGTTTTATATAATTTTCTTTTTTGAAAAACGCGCTGATATGAATCTCGGATTTTTCGGTCACGCGGTTATAGGCCAAGCGGGTAAAATGGGTACGGTAATGGTTATAACTGCCCAATTCTTCAAAATAACGGCTGCCGTTTCCCCGCCTGTCGGATGAATACTCGTACTGTACTTCGATGTTGTGTCCTTTCGCAAATTGATAGGCTGCTTTTGCCGTGCCATTGTATTCCATCAGGTATGTTTTTACATCATACTGGGTGCGCACAGAATCCGGCGACATCACATACCCTCCGCTTTTTCTGAAATATCCGCCGGCGCCCCACGAAAAGCCCTTATCGTTTTTTGCAAGATTGCCACCGACAGTTACTTCGCCACCTTGAGTATTGTATGTTCCCAAATAGACTTTGGCCCTGGCTTCGAAAGGTTTTTGTGGCTTTGGGGTATTAATATTGATAACACCGGCCATGGCATTGCCGCCATACAAAGCCGAGTTGGGCCCTTTCAGCACTTCGATATTATCAATTTTTCCGGACGACAGTTTATTCCACAGATTAGAACTGCCGTCAAACAAGCTGTAAGGAACCCCGTCGAGCAAAATCAGCAGATGAATGTTGCGGTTGAGGCCTCTCAGCGTCACATCGCAGGTTTTGTTATAGATTCCATAGTTACGTGACGCGTTGAGGCCCGGTACAAGCATCAGCGCATCGTCAACAGATACTAAGGGCAGTTCCTGCAGTTGAGTCCTGGTAAGCACATCCACCCTGCCCGGCAGACTCAGGCCTTTTGCTGTGCGCGAAGCTGTTATGGAAACTTCCGACATATCCGCCACCGTCCTGTTAAGCCTGTGATAAAGGTAACGGTCTGTTTTCCTGCCAAGGGTAACAAGTGTTGTATCGCTTTTATAGCCGACATAGCTCACGATTACATGATATTGGCCCTGCTGAAGATTGCTAAAAGAATAGGTGCCATCGATTTCGGATAATGCCTTTAAGTTATTCTCAATTATAGCCACCGAGGCGCCGGACAAAAGGTTGCCGCTATGAGCATCCGTCACCAGGCCAAATATTCTGTTCTGTGAGTAGGCAGTTGTTATCCAGCACACAATGAGTAAAAAGAGAAATATTTTTTTCATTATTTCTGGATTTTGATAGTGCATCGTACGGTTCCCGAGTCGGCGCCGTTTACCTGTTCCACGGCAAACATGCCATATTGGGTGTGTATGGTTTTAAAAGAATATACATCTCCGGCAACAAGATTTTTGGCTTTTCGTTTGGCATTAATTTCACTATACGCCGCCAGCAACAAGCTATCATTGACAATCGCACTGAATTCGGCAAGGGAATAAGCTGTTTTATAAAATCTGGTTTCATTCCGCACAGGCCAGTAGATGGGGCTGGTGGCCCCGGGATAAATAAAGGAGCCGATGTTTGCGTTGGGAGAAGATATGGTATTGGCATCGCCGGTTGAGTCGTAATAATAAAGCATTTCAATAGTATCGGGAATAGTGCATGCGTCGGCCTGAAACCAGACATGGCCGCTGGCCAGGCTCATAAAGCTGCCTGCCGTAATACATTTCTGTGCACCCAGTACCACGCCGTCGAAAACTTTTACCACCTGATAACCGGCACTGCTATCAAGACTTACAGTAAACGAAACTGAGGCATTTTTCCCTTTTTTGTCAATGACCATAAAGGTAAAAGTTTCGTTTTGATATACGTTTTTGGTGAGGATTTTCGAAATATCGAGCGTTTCGTTGTTCACACCGGTATCATACAGTATCACTTGCTGCCCGTTGTGATAATTTTTTATCACAAGGTTGGTAATATTTTCATCTCCTTTTTGAGCAATGATCCTTACAAAAAAATTAGTTCCTGCAGGCATTATGGTATCATCGCAGATAAATCCCGACGTTGTTCCAAGCCTGATTGATGGCGGATTGCCATCCTTTTTCCGGCAGGATGACATAAAAGCCAAAACAATAATTACCAAAAACACAAACAACTTTTTTTGTGTTATGATGTGCAATTTACCTATACAGCAAAGTTTTTGTTTTCTATAATTCATGCAAAAGCGTTATTGCTTAAAAAATTTCTTTATCAGTGCAAAAAATCCGAGAGCTATCAATCCTCCGCAGGCGCCAAACACAAAGTGCATGATTAGCGGGAAATAAAATCCGGACAAAAAAGAGCCAAAGACCACGCCGGTTGTCAACGAAATAATAATCCGTATAAGTGGTATGGTCATATAAGCCAGTCCGGCTACCAGTGCAATAAAAACCACCGTTTTGTTTTTTGCGCTGAACAACTTATAAAAGACATCCACTAAAAAACCCGGCAGCACATACAGTACGGGCATAAAAGGATTGGAAAAGCCCAGGGGCAACAGCGACATGGATGCCGCCCCGACACTGGAAAGACTGGATGCATAAGGTTTTTTAGAGAGTAGCCGTCCCGAAAACACCAACGCCATATATACCACCCCCCAATGCCCGGGCATACGGAAAGGAATCCGAAATCTGGCATGTAGTAAAACTCCCAGCGCGCCGATACCAACCAGCAATATGATTTCGGCAATCGTAATGATTACTTTAGCTGGAAATGCTTTTGATACGGTCTTTGGAGATGACAATATATTCATAATCCTTAATATTTACTGGTTCAACGAACAATACCGCCTGATTTTGCTGCAATACAGGGCGCCACCATTCGGTAAGAAAAATTTTTTCAAAGTTAACAAGAATTTGATTTTCTGTAGATATAATTTTTTCCACCCCGGTAATCTCAAGTATTTCTTTGGCTGTATATGATCCGAATATCTCTCTCATTCCTTTTGCCAGCAGAAAGCGCCCGTCGTTACCGCCTGCATGAAGCCCCACCGCGGCCAGGGAACCTATTATCCCCTGTTTGGTACCTGTATAACCTTCCAGAAAAATTTTTAGTTTTTTTGCCAGTTCCCGGGCAGTATCCATAGTCAGCACCTCGCATTTGGCGCGTTTACCATAAGCTATTAACTCCTCCGTGATATGCTCTTCGGTACATACGCACAATCCGGCGTCGGAGCCTTCGGCGGCATGTTCCAAAAGGTATTTTGCCGACAAATCAATGATTGTTTTAAGATTTTCCGGTTCGGCCGACAAAACAATACAGGCCGAGCTATTGTGCGAAGTATATGGGATAGCTTCATTTACAAAAAGCTGGTGCCGGGTAACTCCCGATACTTTTCCCAGGCCGGCTTCATAAATCTTTGCGGCCAGTTGCCTTGCCCTGAAGCCTGTTCCTTTGCTTTCCGCATTATCGGTATCGTCGATGGCGACAAATATTTTCATCCGGAAATCAGCCTTTCTTCAACAACTTTTTAAAATCTTTTATGATGTGATCCACGTTGCGCTGGAAGTCGGCCCGAAATTGCACATAGGCTTCTGTCAGCCTCAGTCCTTCGTCTGTGAGGATGGTTACGCCTCCCGACTTGCCTCCGCGGTGTTTTTCCACCAGTTGAAATCCCAGTATGGCCTCCATCCTGCGAATATCGCCCCACGCTTTGCGATAGCTTATCTTTTGCTGATCCGCGGCGGCTTTCAGCGAACCTAATTGACGGATAGCAATAAGCATCTGCCACTTATCATCATCAATAATGGCATCGCCTGTTTCGCCGGCCATCCATATTTTATAATTGATACGGATGTTGGAGTATTTAACATATTTGTCGGGGTTCATAGCTCTGGGCAATAAAATATTGTGGAATTTTAAGAAACTGTTTTGATTTTATGTTAAATAAGATTTATGATGGATTTTTTAGCGAAACGAGGCAGATTTTGCAGACATAATTTACCCTATGTCGAAAAATCTAACGAAGTTGCAGCAAAAAAGACGCATAAAGATATTAAAAGATAAAATCAAAACAATTTCTAAGACACCAAAACTACAAAATTCTGATAAACATTATTTGTAACTTTCTGCGTTTTTTTCGACACGATGATTTCCCGCCATATTTTTCCGGCATCAACAGCGGGTTCGCCATAGTAAACGACCACCGTTAAAAACGGTGGCTTTAATTACAGAACCCTCCAAAAGAGGGGAAACTGAATATCGAATAATGATTAACGATTTTTGATTTATGAAAAAACCTCAAACTATTAAATTTGTGATAAATCAGAAAACTTCTAAAATCATCATTCATCAATCCTTGTTCTTAAATTAAAAAAATATTTGGATGAACTGTTATAATGGCAAAGCCAAACATACATTACCACCGGCAAAGACGGTGGGTTTTTAAGTTAAACTAAACCTTGCATGCCAGGTAAGTGCGTACACGGGGAGACCGTAATCTTAAATCACTTAAG
>DAOOWO010000184.1:0-5542 GCA_035371225.1 Bacteroidales bacterium
AGCAAATTATCTCCGGTCCGGTTCAATGCGGCTGTTGATTTTAAGGTTAATAAAAAATTTCTGAAATTTTTGTTGCCGCCGGCCATTATTCTGCTGGTGATTCTTATTGCATCGCCAGCCGTGCTCACCGAACCGACTAAAAGGTATTACAACTATTCCACTTTTTATGAAAAACAGTCTCCTTTTCAGTTTGTGGTACTTAATAAAAGCCTTGAAGCAGTGCAGCAGCAGGATTTTGTTTTAAATGTAAAGCTTACCGGAGACGATATTCCCGGCGAATTATTTGTAGTTTACAACGAAAATGAATACCGCCTCAATAAAGAAAATGTGGTATTGTTTAATTATACATTTAAAAACTTGCAAAAAGACCTTACTTTTTATCTGAAAGCCGATGAATACAGGTCGCACAGCTACACTCTGAAAGTAATTCCCAAGCCCATTATTCTTGATTTTGAAGTACAGTTGAACTATCCGGCTTATACCGGAAAAAAGAATGAAGTGGTCCAAAATTCCGGCGACCTTACTGTGCCGGCCGGCACCAATATTTGCTGGAAATTGGTGACCAAAGACACCAAAAAAATCTTATTAAAATTTGTGGATAAATCCTTGTTGCTCGAACCGATTAAAAACGAAATATTTTTATGCAGCCGCAATTTTCTTTCTTCACAAAATTATACCGTAATACCGCAAAACCAATTCATAAAAAATAACGATTCGCTAACCTATTCAATTAATGTTATCCCCGATGCCTATCCGATGGTTGACGCCAAAGAATATCGCGATTCGGTTTATTACAGCCACCTTTATTTTAAAGGTTTTATTAAAGATGATTACGGGTTTAACAAGCTTCTTTTCAAGTACAGGATACTTAAACAAGGTGAGAATAATGCCGGTGCAGAATTATCGGAAAATATTAACATCAACAAACAAATAAATCAGGGAGAATTTTATCATTATTTTGATGTTTCGGCCCTTGAGGTATCACCCGGAGATCAGATAGAGTATTACTTTGAAATATGGGACAACGACGGCGTAAATGGCAGCAAAGCCGCCCGATCGTCGAAAATGGTATTTAAAATACCTACCGAAGGTGAGATGGAAAAACAAGCCGAACAAAATAATACCGATCTGAAAAATAAAATGGACGAAGCCATAAAAGATATCAGCCTGCTGCAAAAACAAGCTGACGATATCAGCCGGAAAATGCTCGACAAAAAAAACCTCAATTGGCAGGAACGCAGGCAAATAGAAGACCTCCTTATCAAACAGCAACAATTGCAGCAAAACGTCGAAAACATTAAAGAACAGTTACACGAAAACGTAGTATCCGAACAACAGTTTCAGAAACCCGACAGCAGCATACTGGAAAAACAAAAACAATTAGAGGAATTGTTCAACAAAATCATGACGGATGAGATGAAGGAACTCTTCAGGCAGATGCAGGAAATGCTCGATAAGCTTGATAAAACAAAGGTTAACGAGATGCTCGACAAAATAAAAATGAATAACAATGATCTCGAAAAAGAGCTGGACCGAAACCTCGAATTGTTTAAACAACTGGAATTAGAGAAAAAAATGACCGAAACCATTGAAAAACTGCAAAAACTTGCTGAAGAACAAAAAGAACTGTCGGACAAAACCAGTGATGAAAAACAAAATCAACAAAACCTACTCGACGAACAACGTAAAATAAATGATGATTTTGAACAAGTGAAACAAAACCTGAAAGACCTTGAAAAATTAAATAAAGAGCTGGAAGACCCTAAAAAACTTGATAATACCGACGATCAGCAAAACAATATCCAACAAGAGTTGAACAACAGTAAAACCAACCTGGAAAACAACAAACGGAAAAACGCCTCAAAATCTCAAAAAAATGCCGGCGACAAAATGCAAAGCCTGGCCGACGACCTGCAGAAAATGCAGCAAGAAATGATACAGGAAGAACTCGCCGAAGACGAACAGACACTTCGACAATTGCTCGAAAACCTGATAAAAGTCTCTTTCGGACAGGAAGAGCTCTTAAACAGGCTGAAAACAACCAATATCAACAATCCAAAGTACCTCAACATAATGGATAAACAGAAAGAACTGAAAGATGACCTGAAAATGATTGAGGACTCATTGTTTGCACTGAGCAAAAGGCAAAGCATTATCGAGCCTATTGTCAACAAGGAAATCTCGGCCATTAATGACAATGTGGTTAAAATATTGGAAGCATTGCATAACCGTAACATTCCTCAAAGTCAAAAATGGCAGCAGTTTGTGATGACATCTGTAAACAACCTCGCCCTGTTGCTGGCCGAATCATTGCAACAAATGCAGCAGCAAATGCAATCCATGTCGAAATCGTGCAATAAAAAAGGAGGGAAATGCAGTAAGCCCGGTAACGGAAAACCGTCAGCCTCGTCGATGAAACAAATGCAGGATCAGCTTAACAAGCAAATAGAAGCCCTGAAAAAACAACTGGAAAGCGGCCAAAAACCCGGACAAGGCGGTCAGCAATCCATGAGCGAACAATTGGCCCGCCTGGCAGCACAGCAGGAAGCTTTGCGCAAGATGCTGGAACAATATGGCGAAGAACAGAAAAAAGAAGGTACAGGAAACGCCGGGCAGATTAGCGAAATGATGAAAAAAATGGAACAAACCGAAACCGACCTGGTAAACAAAATCATCAATAACGAAACCATCAAACGGCAACAGGAAATTTTAACACGCTTGCTCGAATCTGAAAAAGCCGAGAAAGAAAGAGAACTCGACGAAAAAAGGAAATCTAACGAAGCCATTGAAAAAAATTATAGTAACCCAAATCAATTTTTTGAGTATAACAGATTAAAATCAAAAGAACTTGAATTATTAAAAACAATTCCTGTAACTTTAACCCCGTTTTTCAAGTATAAAACCAATGAGTATTTTTATAAATTTGACGATTGATGAAAAAGCACACCTTAATAATAAAGTCTGATATCCACGAAATTACGGAAGTAGAAAAATTCGTCGAAAGTATTTGCGATTATTATAATCTGAATGATACCTATTTTGGAAATATAATGGTAGCCCTTAGCGAAGCTGTCGAAAATGCTATTATCCATGGAAATCAAAGCAACCCGGAAAAAAAGGTAATGATACATTTTGACTTTTCACAAAAAGGTATCGATTTCACAGTCGAAGACCAGGGGGCTGGCTTTGATTTTAACGACATCCCCGACGCTACTGATGTCAAAGGAAATCCGGAAAAAAAAGGTACAGGAATCTATCTGATAAAAACATTGGCCGATGATGTGCATTTTATGGATAAAGGCCGCAAAATCAGAATGGTTTTTAATATCACATCCATCAATAAAGAAGTGTTCATCAACCGAAAAAAACAATTGGAAGATTATTTCAAAGTCAGCAAAAATATTTTTGAAAAAAAATAATTAGAAAATGCCTGATCTAAATATTGATTTCTTTCAGCAAGACGTTTCTTTTCCTCTAAAAAATAAAAAAAAAATCAAATCCTGGCTGATTGCCCTGGCCCAATCCGAAATTAAAAACCTGGCAGGGGTGGAGGTCAACGTGGTACTTTGTAACGACGATTATCTTTTATCTCTCAACAAGCAATTCCTCAATAAAAATACTCTTACCGACATCATAACTTTCGATTATTGCGAAGAAAATTTCCTTCGCGGCGATATTTTCATCAGTATCGACAGGGTAGCCGAAAATGCTGTGAAATTTAAGCAGACAACCCGCAACGAATTGCAGCGGATAATGGCTCACGGCATGCTGCATTTATGCGGATATGGCGATAAAACACCCGGCGAAAAAACAAAAATGACGGAGAAGGAGGACTTTTACCTAATTTTGTTGAGAAAATATATGGAAGATGATCTCTCTGAAAAAAAATTTCCCCGGAAATAAGATATCCTTACTAATCTTATTGTTATTGCTTGTTTTTATCGGCGTAGAACGCTTTTTTATCTACCCGCCGAAGAATGTACTCACCTGGGATGTTTTTGCCTATTATCTGTACTTGCCGGCCAAATTTATTTATCATGACCTCGACCTGCTCAACAATGGCTGGATCGACAATATTTTCAGCACCTATCATCCTTCCGACACCTTCTATCAGGCCTTTACAGGCCCCAAAGACGTTAAGGTCATTACAGTTACCGTTAGCCTGGCCATGCTATACGCCCCCTTTTTCCTGCTTGCACACGGTTACGCGCTGGCCTTTGGATACCCTGCCGATGGATTCTCTATGCCTTATCAATATGGTATCGCAATAGGCGCTTTTATTTATACTATTGTCGGGCTGTATTTTTTCAGAAAAGTGTTGCTGCATTTTTTTAGTGATAAATTGTCGGGATTGCTCCTGATTTTGACCGTGCTGGGAACAAATTACATCAATCAGGCCACCGGTAGTAATATTACTCCGCATAATATACTGTTCTCGCTGTTCGCCATACTGGTGTGGTATGTGATTAGATGGCATGAAGCACAAAAAATACGCTATATGGTCTTTATTGGCCTCCTGATGGGGATGATTACCCTGATAAGGCCTACCGAAATTGTCTGCATCCTTGTGCCGCTTTTATGGGGTGTTTATGAAAAAAAGTCATTAACGAAAAAACTAAACCTTATAAACAAACACAAGTATCAAATATTGTTGGCAATATTTTGTTTTGCACTGGTTATTATGCCCCAGCTTATCTATTGGAAAAGACAAACAGGCAGTTTTGTGTTTTACAGCTATACCAACCCCAATGAAGGTCTGGATTTACTTAGTCCTCATGTTGGCAACTTTCTGTTGAGTTTCAGGAAGGGATGGCTGATTTATACGCCACTGGCTTTTTTCTTTATCATCGGACTGATACCGTTATATAAGAATCAGAGGAAGGTTTTTTATGCGGTAACGGTTTTTTTTGTGCTCAGTCTTTATCTTATTTCAAGTTGGTCGTGCTGGTGGTATGCAGGAGGCTGTTACAGCCAGAGAGCTATGACCACATCATATGTGCTGCTTGCATTGCCGCTGGGATATTTTATTAAATGGGCAGGCAAAAAGATTTACCTGCTGATTCCGTTTATGCTGGTATTGGGCTTTTTAGTAATGTTGAATTTATTCCAGTGGTGGCAATTTTATAATGGCATTTTAAAAGGTTATACCATGACCAAAAAATATTACTGTGCCATATTCGGGAAAACCAGCATACCCGAAGGCGCAGAAAATTTGCTGATGGTGAACCGTTCGTTTACAATGAATGAAACTATGCCGGATCCCGCAAATTTCAACAAAAAGATACTTGGTTATTATGATTTTTCAAATCCTAATTCCACATACAGCAATTTGGTAAAGGATATTAGGGATACAAACACGTATTGCCTGGCTATGGATAGCACGGCACAGTATTCTCCAGGGCTGTATATCAAGTTTAAGAACATTACCGGAGAATATTATGCATGGATTAAAGCTCATGCTGAATTTTTGGTGCCGGAAAACTATAACGAACCGCTGCCACTTTTGGTGGTTACATTTATTCACGACAAAAAATGTTACAAG
>DAOOWO010000185.1:0-5481 GCA_035371225.1 Bacteroidales bacterium
GAAATTGTTTCGGATTGAGTCCATGTTTTTTATCCTGATAAAAATTGGTTCTTCAGTGAACATAAATATATTATCATTATCATTTTTAAAATGATTTTGAAATATCTTTATCGAAAATTTCAAACTATGAAATCTCCCTTAATCAAATTTAGTTTTTTCGTGGTCGGTTTTGTGTTATTATTGACTTCATGTAAACCATTAGCCACGCAGTACGAAGATGATGAGATAACGGATGCAGAATATTATGAAGCCGCCGAAAAAACACCTGCCCCGCAGCCCGATTCAGTAATCAGGGCGATGACGTGGAACATCCGTTTCGGCATCGGGCGTTCGGAATGGTTTGGCGATGCTTGCGGCAACATTACCATTTATTCGCAGGAGGACGTATATCCTCACCTTAATGCCGTTGTGGCAAAGATTAATGAGATAAAGCCCGAAATACTGCTGCTCCAGGAGGTGGATGTTAATTCAAAGAGGACCTCGTACATAAATGAGCTTCAGTATATTTTGGATAACACTTATTTTAATTATGCCGCTTATGTGCCTGAATGGCGGGCACAAAATATTCCCAGCGATGGCTTGGGCCGTATGGATATGGGATTAGCAATACTTTCGCCGTGGCCTGTCAACGATGCCAAGCGGGTGCAACTTGCCCTGCGGGGCGACCAAAGTGGTATAGAAGTTTATTTCTACCTGCGTTCGTGCATGATTACAGCTACCATACAGATTCCCGGGTTTAAAGAATTAGGCGTGGTAAATATTCACGCTTCGGCTTTTGCCACTGATGATACCAAACATAAACATTATCTGCAGTTCAAGGAAAAGCTTGATGAACTTAATTCCGACGGAAAATATTTTCTGGCCGGAGGTGATCTGAACACCCTTCCCCCGGGGTCAGCAAAAACTGATTATTGCCTTGAAGACATGTGCCCCGGCGAATCGTTTCATCACGAAGGTGATAATCCTATGCACAAGGCCGGCAGTGATTATACAGATGAACAGACCTGGTTGTGGCCGATCTACGGCGCATATCAGTGCGCTTTGCCGCTTTCAGTATATCTCGCCAATCAATCAGCATATTATACGCATACTACCCGTCCAACTGAAACTTTCGACCGTACGCTCGATTATCTTTTTACAAATTCCCATTGGGTCTCCGGTTCTATTGTAACACATCAGGATGCTTTTTACGAATCCGACCACTGCCCGGTCAGCTCCTTACTTGTATTACCCAAATAAACATTGAAAATTGAGAATTGAACGCTGAAAATTAAAATAATAACTTTTAGCCAATAAGTAAATCGAATTAAATAAACAGAACGAAAAAGAATGAAAAAAATAATAGTTTGCATTATCACCTTATTAATTGTTCAGGTTGCCGTTGCCCAGGAAACGCCCCTGCTCAACCGTTGGAGCTATCGTACTGCCTACCTGATGCGTAAAAACAAATATGAAAGCGGACTGGTGCAGCCTTTCCGTTACGGTATTTCCAACAGGGTTGAGATAACCACTAATGTGTTGCAGAATATTGCCGTGCCCAATGCCGGTGTCAAAGTGTTTATTGCCGATGTAAAAGGTTTTCATATGGCCAGTGAACACGGACTTCAATATAATTCATTGCTCTTCAAACTGCTCAGCCGCAAAGGTACCGGCGGCGTTTTGTCGCCACAGTTCAGCTTTCCGAATATGTTTACTTTTTCGAGCGGCTTTCTGGTAAGCAGGCAGGTCTTTGACACGGCCTACGTTACAGCCCGTGCAGGTTTCTTTCTGGGTATGCACGATGGATTTCTCGACCCGCTGGCCACCGTTGATATGCCTGTTATCTACCCGCGCACATCACATTTGTTCAACACCTGTACTTTCAGGCTTGGAGCCGATATCAGGGGAAAAATAAAAAGGTCGTGGTCGTATATGTTTGATTTCCAATTTTTTGTATTGCCGGTAAAAGAACACAACTTTTTTATGGAAAACACCGGTGTTATTATGTGTAACTGGGGCAAGAACTTGCGGTTTAAGGGAGGCTATAAACTATGCTACGGCGACTATCCCTTTGGCAAACAATGGCATCTGCTGCCAACGATAGATATTGTTTTTGGGAGTAAGTGAGAGGAAGTAAGAAGTCAGCGTTGTGATTTCAGAATTCAAAACGGACTCTTTCAGATGCAACTGATCCGTAGCGGCGGGCGGGCGGATAAATGTTTACTTTTTATTTTTTGTTTTCAGATTTTTTATAGAATCTATTTTCGCCTTGTTGGGTGCAGGATGGATTATTGCCTGAGCATTACCATGAGAATCACTGGTATCATTTTGCATCCCCTGCCCTGTCCCGACAAGCCCCGATGTGGAAGTACGACCGGTATTCGATGTGTCCGAATTTGAAACAGGTTCATTTATAACAGAGCTTGTCCTTGCAGCATCCGGCTTTGGTTCTCTGGAATTCCGGCAAGCGAAGACAATAAAAATAACAACAAGCAGGTTAATCAGTAATAATGATTTTCTCATTCCTGAAAATTTGCGTTTTATCTTTAATTACTAGATAATAAGTACCTCCTGAAAGATTGGCTTTATTAAAAGAAAACGTGTTGACACCCTGCAAAGCCTTACCTTTATACAGTTCTTTTACGGTTTTACCATTAATATCTAAAACACTGATTTCAAGTTCGGTTTTTTGGTTCAGGGTGAATTCAATATTAAATGTTTCGACAACAGGGTTGGGGTAAACATTAATATCAATCTGATCATTGTTGGTTGAAATTCCGGTAGTTACCGGACCATGAATTTCAGCATTCCATTGATTCCAGCGGTGCGAGGTGTTTCCATAGCTACCGCATACCCATACCGTCGGAGACGAGCTGTTATGTTTTCGTGAAGCAGCCGTATAATCCCCCCATCTTTCTTCTGTCGATGAAGTGTAGCTAACATAGGAAGGGCTTGATTTTACAAGCGTTGAACCCGACCAGTTGAGTGCATCATCACAATTTACAACACGCACTTCCGGATAAATAGTTGAGCCAGTTCTCCCGAAGTTGACTATGACTGATTTATCCGTTGAACTGCTTGCAAAAGAAGCAACAGAAGGATAAGAATAATCATAAGTTCCTACGAGGCCAAACAGGGAAGATTCATTTGTTTTAGTGCTTACAGTAAGCCGGTTATAATTTATCCCGTTCCAGCCGCTGCCAATATCAGAATGGAATACAAAATGTATGATACCATTCAGGTAAAATCCGCTTAAGGCACGGCAATCGCCATTGTCGAGCAGGCAGGCAGTATTTAGTTGATACGAATCTCCGGCAAATTCATAAGAAGGAGTAGAAACATTATACCGGTTAAGTTCCTCGCTACTGCTGC
Organism: Bacteroidales bacterium; assembly: GCA_035371225.1. Lineage (GTDB taxonomy): Bacteria > Bacteroidota > Bacteroidia > Bacteroidales > CAIWKO01 > CAIWKO01. The sequence continues at coordinate 3,352 of DAOOWO010000185.1, forward strand.
TCATGTCATCTGTCAAATCATAAAGTTTAATATTTGAACTTCCGTCGTTATCGGTGGCGACCAGATAACAGCCCGGCCCGTAACTTCCTCCCTGTCCATAAGATACGGGCAACAAGGTAAAAGGAGAACCGGATATATTGTGCCAATATTGCCAGGACATAGAAGAGCCGGAATATCCGCTAATCTTGTTTATCTGGTATAACACAGATTCATTAAACCCGCCTGAGTCATAAAATAAGTTTCCAGTGATGTACAATTCATTTGTAGAAACGGCTAATTTGGGATAATCGAACCAACTTTCATCATCCAGGGGGTTGCCGGTAAGTTTGTAATACCACCATCCGTTTTGAGGATTATTTGTTTTTGAAAAGAAGATCAATAATTTTGACTTTGTTGAAACACCTGAAGATTCCTGTGCAAAAAATATGAACCTGTCGGAACCGGCATCATAGATTACTACCGGGTCGCAGACATGAGTAATAGCGGTGTCATTGATAAATGATACGATACTACTGTAATACACATTCGTTCCATCCATCTGGTCATATCGTATGGTAGTATTTGAAACGCTTACAATCCAACCGTTATTGGAAATTGCCATGGAATTATCCAGAGGCGAAAACCCGTTATTAGGATTGGCAGCATAATTTGTACCAACCACAGGGGAAACGGTCAGCGTTGATTTCTCATTGAAATCCTTGCTTACGGTCATTGCTTTTTGTTTTGTTTTTTCAGCTTTCACCTTTTTAATGAATTCTTTATTAGGGGTTTTAGGTCTGAAAGAAACAGGTTTTTGTGCTAAGATTGGCCTCCAATCAAGGTCTGTGCCGGGATTGTTGACCAGCCCCATACATTCGGTAGTAAACATTTCCGATTTTGATGAACTGCCAATTTTATCACTCTCGTTGAGTTTGGGCTTTTGCTCCTGCCCTTTCACGTTTAGAACAAACAATGCTGTCAAAACTAAAATTGAAAATATCTTTTTCATTGTTTATATTTTATATGCCGGAAAAAAAATCACAACTCTAATATGCCCCGAATCTTTTCCTGATAAACCATTCCGTGCTCAATAGGGCTAAAATTATCAGAAACACCCAAAAAAGGTTTACTACATCACTGAAACGTTTTTTTGTATAAGTTACAGACTTCACATCATCGCGGGCTTTCAACAGGTCAGGAATCTGTGAAAGTTGTCCTGGATAAAGCATCTTTCCATTATTTTTTTGTGCCAGCGAAAACATCAACTGATGGTCTGCTATCAGGTTTAGTGATTCAACATTTACCGGCACTACCATAAAAACACCCGATTTTTGCAACACGCTAGAGCCAGCTTTTACCTGAGCATGATAACGGTATTCACCCAGCGGAAAAACGCCTGCATTGAGATGATAGGCATGAGCCGTACGCGTGAAAGTAAAAGGAAAAGTTTTATTTTCCGAATTGGTGATACTGAGTGTTACTTCGGGATCGTTGACCAATTCATAACTGTCGTTATATACCTCAGCGTCAAATTCTACCGCTTCGTTTTCGAAAAATTTGTTTTTCACATTTACGCGAAAACGATCTTTATCGACCTTTACGGATAGATATTGTATGGTTTTGTGTACCAGCTCATTAAATGCCGTTTGATTGCCCGTTTGAAGATAGTTTTGCATACGCCACCTCCAGAGTCCTTCTCCGGCAATAATACCGGTTTTTGGGTCTGAGGCGGTATTAAACATCAACAGAGGTTTTTGCGTTTGTACGCGACCGATTTTCTGATACATTAATACATTTAAAGAATTACTTTTCGAATATTCTCCAAAGGGGACTGACAAGGCCGGAAAATCGGCAATGACCTTTTTAAGTTCTTCAGATACGGTAAACAGGGCAAAATCGTTGGCCACGGTGGGAGTGGCTTCGTCGTATTTTCCGGCAGCCTGCAGTATGCTCAAGCCTGTTTTTTTGTTATTAAATGCTGCCATATCAGATGATTCACCAAGGATATATAAAACCGGTATTTTGCTTTCAGCGAGACTCTGCAATAAAGCCTGGTGGTTTTTTCCTTTGAATGGCAGTTGGTGCACTATAGCCAGGTTGTATTCTTTTAAGGGCTTGTTGAATTTTTCGGCAACAAATTCGTCCACCTGA
>DAOOWO010000186.1:0-5436 GCA_035371225.1 Bacteroidales bacterium
CATACATATTTTGTATTCTCAAAAATATTTATGACCTTTGCACCCCATTTTGAAAACTTTTCACTAAGAAAAAAATTGTACCATGTCAAGAATATGTGAATTAACCGGAAAAAGAGTAATTGTCGGAAACAATGTATCCCACTCAAACATAAAGACCAAACGTAAGTTTGTTCCCAATTTGCAAACCAAAAGATTCTTCATTCCCGAAGAGAACAAGTGGATAACACTCAAGGTTTCTGTGGCTGCTTTGCGTACCATTGATAAAAAAGGCATCTCGGCTTGCCTTAAAGATGCCCGTGAAAAAGGTTTTTTGAAGAAATAATCATTATTTTCCTTATTATATTGAAATGCTGTTGCATAACTGCGACAGCATTTTTTTTTGATTTATCAAGTGAAATAATTTTAATTTTACATCGTTTATTCCGGTAATTGCCAATCCTGCTGCTACAAAAAAAAAAATGTATGCTGAAACCTCTTAAAAAAGTCTTCTATCTGAGTTTCTTCCTCTATTTTCTTCTGTCTTCAGAATTTGTGGCTTCGCAGGTTATTTCTGATACTACACTGGTGCAATTTTCAGGCATAGTAATAACGGCCGACAGTCTGAAACCTATTCCTTTCGTTAATATTCTTATCAAAGACACCTGGCGGGGCACCGTAACGGACCTTTATGGATTTTTTTCCTTCGTAGCCCATCCCAAGGACGTGGTGGTTTTTAACGCACTGGGCTATAAAACAGTTTTTTTTACCATCCCCGACACCCTAACCATAAACCGCTACTCACTCATACAAGTACTCAGGCCCGACACCCTCCTGATGAACGAAACGGTAATATACCCATGGCCTACCTATGAGCAATTTAAACAGGCGTTTGTCAACACTGATATTCCGGATGATGAACTGGAACGGGCGAAAAAAAATATTGAAGAACTCGAAAAACGCATATTGTTTGATGAGGTGCCTATGAGCAGTGCCATGAACTACAGGAATTACATCGACACAAAAGTAAGCCAGCTTTATTATGCGGGGCAATATCGTCCTAACAACCTCCTGAATCCTTTTGCCTGGGCACAGTTTATCAAAGCATGGCGCGAAGGCAAGTTTAAAGTAAAAAAACAGGGAGATTGACCACGAATGAAAAAATGCTCTTTGTATATCATCTTTCTACTGCTCGCCACAATTGCCAGCGCACAGGACAAGGCGTCAATTTCAGGAAAAGTAACCGACGAAAAAAATACTCCGATTGAATTGGTGAATGTGGTGGTATTGGGCAATACCACGGGAGCCACCACCGACAAAAACGGCTATTATCATCTTATAGTACCTGCCAACCAGGAAATCAGCATTGTCTTTTCATTTATTGGCTACCAGAAAGTTACTCATACCATCAAACTTGCGCCGGGAGAATCAAAAAAAATGAACCAGATAATGGTATCAACCACCACCCAGATACCTACTTTTGAATTTTTCGGGCAAAAAGATGAAAGAGCCCTCATCACACGAATAAACCACAAACAGGCTGAATTTATTCCAACCACTTCCGGTAATGCCATCGAAGAACTGATAAAAAAAACCAGTCTGGGAGTACATTCCAGCAACGAGCTCAGTTCGGCCTATTCGGTAAGAGGCGGCAACTTCGATGAAAACCTGGTCTATGTGAACGATGTTGAAGTGTACAGGCCGCTGCTGCTGCGTTCGGGACAACAGGAAGGCCTCAGTTTTGTCAATTCCGACCTGACCTCCTCCGTATTGTTTTCTTCGGGAGGGTTTGACGCCAAATACGGCGACAAGATGTCGTCGGTACTTGACATACAATATAAAAAACCAAAAAAAACTGCCGGTTCCATCATGCTGAGCTTGCTGGGAGCTTCCGGACATATTGAAGCCGCTTCAAAAAATGAACGTTTTACGTTTCTGCTTGGTGTACGGCAAAAATCAAATCAATACGTGCTGCGAGCCATGGAAACCAAAGGACAGTACAAACCGTCGTTTACCGATGTGCAGCTTTACACTACTTACCAAATCAGCAAAAAAATTGAAATCAGCTTGTTGGGAAACTACGCCCGCAACAAATATATGGTAGTTCCCGAATCGCGTGAGACGGAATTTGGCACCGTCAAAGAATCATACCAACTGAAAATATTTTTTGACGGGAAAGAACTGGATTATATAAATACTTATCTGGGGGCCCTCTCTCTGGCTTACAAACCCAAGTCGGACCTGTTTTTCAAGTGGAACAATTCGGTGTACCAAACCAGAGAGTCGCAAAGCTACGACGTACAGGGGCAATACCTTATCGGCAGGCTGGAAGCGGATTTTGGCGAAGAAGATTTCGGGGAGATGAAAGAGGTGCTGGGCGTAGGCACTCATTTTCAACATGCCCGCAATGAACTTATTGCCACGGTTATAAACTCCGATATCAGAGGAGGATATACCAAAAAAAATCATTACCTTCAATTTGGCATAAAATATCAGCATGAAATAATCGATGACAAGCTAAAGGAATGGGAAATGATTGATTCATCGGGATTTACGCTTCCACATATGCCCGATTCTGTGGGTTACGCCAATCCCTGGCTGCAGCCTGCCAATCCGTTGTTGCTCCAGGAAGTTGTAAACAGCCAGGTAGCCATGCAAAGCAACCGTTTTTCGGGGTTTTTACAGGACACGTGGACTTTTGACATCGACAGCGCAGAACTGTTACTAACTTATGGTGTCAGGGCAGTATATTGGGATTTCAACCAGCAGTTGTGTGTCAGTCCCCGAATCAATTTATCCTTCAAGCCAAAATGGAAAACCGACGTTGTCTTCCGTTTTGCCTGCGGTATGTATAATCAGCCGCCTTTTTATAAAGAAATCAGAGCATTCGACGGGAGCATACACCCCGAAGTAAAAGCACAACGCTCCATACACTTCCTGTTGGGCAGCGACCTGAACTTCAAATTATGGGACAGACCTTTCAAATTTGTTGGCGAAGTATATTATAAGATGCTGGACAAGCTGATACCTTATGAGATTGACAATGTGAGGCTGCGCTATTTTGCCAATAACAGCGGAAAAGGTTATGCTTACGGCCTGGACATGAAGATAAATGGCGAGTTTGTAAAGGGTGATGAATCGTGGCTGGGCATTTCGTTGATGCGTACCCGCGAAAAGATTATTGGAGAAACTTACACGGATTATTACAATGCCAGCGGTGAAAAAATCATTTTTGGCTATACCGCCGATAATGTAGCCGTTGACAGTGTGGTGCGCCAGCCGGGCTATATTCCCAGGCCCACCGATCAATTGTTAAATATCAACATCTTCTTTCAAGATCATTTTCCGCGATGGCCTACCTTTAAAATGCACCTGAACCTGGTATATTCCAGCCCGCTACCCTTCGGTCCTCCGGAACACAAAAGATATCTGGATACACTGCGGATGCCAGCCTATTTCAGGGTAGACATCGGTTTTTCCAAATCCCTGATTGATGAAAGCACCATTTTCCGCAAGAAAAACCCATTAAGGATATTTAAATCGTTGTGGATTTCGGGTGAAGTGTTCAACCTGCTTGGGCGCATGAACACCGTTTCGTACTTATGGGTTAAAGATGTTAACAACAGGCAGTATGCCGTTCCCAACGAACTCACCAAAAGACTGTTCAATATTAAATTGGTGGCGAAATTTTAAATGCCGCTGTAAGCATCATCCGTGGTTAAAAATTACGATTGTAAGAGGCTATCTCAGAACATTCATTTTAATGATTTTCACCGACTTCTTTTCCACTCCCAAATTGGTAAAAGTTACTAAATATCAGCACTCATTCAGGGATGGAACGATGATGATTTTTAGCAAAGGCTAATTTGTGAAAACCTCAACCGGTGAAATAATAAGGTAATAAGCTTGTGAATGATTTTATCTTGCTGCGGAGCTTACTAATTAGTCATCTCACAGGTTTGTGAACCATATTAGCTTATTTCACTTTGTGGCGGCAAATTTTGCTGATTCCCTATAATTGTTTTACGTAGCATCGTCTGCGCATATGCATGCGAGTTTCATAGCCTTTGGTAAACATCAGCATTGAGTCTTTGTTTTGTTCCAGCACAGAACTTGCGATTGCCTTTGTTATTCCATTATCAATACAAGCCTGCATGATAGATGCATAAAAAAGAGCCGGCACGCCCTTGGCATGATATTCATCTTTTACACCTTGCATAATAAGATCCACCGTATCATTATTCCTGAGTGCTTGCCATATATGGATAAATCCCCACGGAAACAGTTTGCCTTTGGCTTTTATCAGCGCTTTTGATAATGATAAAAAACAGAATCCAAAACCAACAACATCATCTTTACTGTCAACAATAAATTTGACATATTTGGGCTTAATTAAAGAGAAATACTGATCTGTGTAAAACTGAATCTGCCTGTCGGTAAGGGGAGTAAAACCGTAAAGATGCCTGAACGCCTCATTATAAGTCATAAACATTTTGCCCACATACGGCAAAATATCCTTTGAGGATTTGAAATGTAGCACCCGCAGGTCATATTTTTGCTTAATCAATTCGGCAACTCTTTGCACCTTGTCGGGAATTTTTTCAGGGACTTCAATTTCAAACTGCACCCAGTCAACATCTTTGGAATACTGAAAATTTTCGAGGTGTACCGGATAATAGGGATAATTATAAATAGCTATCTGAGTGGATAATTCTTCAAAGCCTTCTACCAGCATCCCTTCCAAATCCATATCGGTGAAGCCCAGCGGGCCTTGTAGCTTTTTCAACCCTTTGGCAATGGCCCAATCCTCGACGGTTTTCAATAATGCAGCAGAAACCTCCACATCGTCAATAAAATCAATCCAGCCAAATCGGGCGGCTTTATCATTCCATAGCTCATTGGCTTTGTGGTTAATGATACCGGCTATCCTGCCGACAAGCTGGCCATTTTTGTACGCCATCCAATACCTGGCTTCACAAAAATCAAAAGCAGGGTTTTTCGCACGCGAAAGGCTTGTCCGTTCAAAAATATGCATCTGCGGAACCCTATACTTATTGCCTCGATATAGCTTATCAGGAAATTTAATAAACTCCTTAAGTTGCCTTTTGGTCTGTACTTCAATTATTTCAATCATATTCCTGACATTTTTCCAACATTAAAACACTCGTAAAATAATAGTAATAAACAATACCGACTGTTCTAAAAAAGAGAAACCATCGGGATGATATGCAAACAATGCTTTTCTGCTGCAAAAATAAAAAAACTGCCGCAAATCAACCGCAACATTTTACAAAAACAGCACTTTAGGAATAAAACTTCACAAGCCTGTTAACGACACAGGAAAACATCCTGAGTGTGGACATTTTTGAACGGGTGATTTTTGTACCACTCCACAAAATCAGTATAGGTTTTTTTATTCTCTTCAAACCTTAACACAAAACAAACATTCACCTAACATTA
>DAOOWO010000187.1:0-5405 GCA_035371225.1 Bacteroidales bacterium
AAAGGTTCTGATCCCAGCCTCTGCCCAGCAACCATGACTGCCCGTACTTTTGATGATGTGTCTTCAGACGTTCGATAACCTCTTCAAAAGAGGTTGCCCCGTTCAGATCTGCTTGTTGCATAAATAAAGCAAGACCGTAAAAATGACTGTGAGCATCAATAAAGCCGGGATATACCGGTTTGCCTTCCAGATCTATCAGGCTGTCGGCGGCAAAACGGCTGCTGATTTCTTTTGTGCTGCCGGTGGCCAGAATTTTTCCATCCTTTACAGCCATGGCTTCTGCAACGGAAGATATACTGTCAACGGTATATATTTTCCCGTTGAGCAGCAAGAGGTCGGCATCGGTTTTTGTTTGGCATGAGTACATAAACGCTGAAAAAGCTATGGTTAATAAGGTAAAGGATTTTTTCATAAATATAATTATTTCTTCCACACATTTACAATTTCTCCCACGTACATGGTATGAAAGTCTCCCGAGGGATATATTTTTTGTGCCAGTTCCTTGTCGGTGAACTGTTCCTTCTGGAGGTCGGCGGCATAAATTTTTCTGCATTCTATAATGATTTTTGCTTCTTTAAAGGCCACGCTGCCATGGGTTGTGGCGAGAGGACTTAATCCGGAGTCTTTCATTTTGTTGAAATTGCGGCCCGAAACGGTGCCCATATTCAGCAATATTTTTCGATAGGTTTCTTCAAAAAATGTCAGCGTGAAATAGTCTTCTTTTTCAGTAAATTCATGAGTATAGCGTTGCGGCTTGACAAAAATAAATGCCACCGGCTTTTCCCATAACCATCCCAATCCGCCCCAACTCGCCGTCATCATATTAAAATTGTTGATGTTGCCGGCAGTTATCAGCATCCAGTCGGTGCCCACCATTTTGATGGCATTGTCGTTTAACGATTGCCATCCTGTATTGTTGAATCCGTCAATTTTGCCGGCAGGTACGGCATCAGTCTGCGATTGGGCATTGGAATTTTGTAGCATAATTATCCACACCATGATCATCAGTATCTTTTTCATAGACTTTTTATTAGGTTTATGCAAAAATATAAACAAAAATGCTTCTGCAAGGTAAAATATTTTACTCAGGACTAACTCACGCATTGAGGGTATGGTAAAAACCGGTAAAATATCTGGTTTGCCGGCTTTTGTCGAGAATCTTATTATTAAACTGTGAATTATCTGCATTTTTTCGTATTTTTGTTTATTATTGTCTTTTTGTCTTAATAATTTATTAATTTATATACTGACACATGAAGAAAATCTTATTTTTTCTTTTCATTGCGGTTATATCACATATTACCCATGCTCAGCACCAAACTGTTGACAATAGTGTGATATGCAGTGTTCTTGACCGGGGGGTTAAGGGATTGGACATTTCTTATTTATTTAACGGCGTAAAAGATTATCCGCTGTTCGGGCAGCAAACAGAGTTTGTAAGACTAAATGTTAAGGATTTTACTTTTTTGAAAGAAGTAGGGAAGCCAGCGTTGCCGGCTCATTACGATATTGTACTCATTCCAGATGGGGCCGTTGCGGGTGTTGTGTTGAAAAGTGCACCTTATACGCAGCGCGACAACCTTTTGATTTATCCGGCCCTGCGTCCGGCCACCGACCGCTATGGTGATCCGGAACCTGTCTTTGAAATTGATTCTGCTTTTTATCAAAGCAATCAATGGTATCCGGAGAATCCTGTGAGCATAGTCAATATTCTTAAAGTCAAAGGCATTTCCCTTGCCATAGTGCAGGTGTGTCCGGTGCAATATAACCCACAACTTCGGCAGGCAAAGGTTTATGGCGCACTTGACTATGAAGTGTCTTTTTCTAAAAGCAACTCATTGATTAGTCAGAAGGAGCTGTATTCTCCAGCATTTTTGACTACTTTACAAAATATTGTGCTGAATAGCTTTAGTCTTAACGCAGAAATATCAGCTTTTTCGGCACTTAAGTCATCCAATGTACAGGAAAAAGCTGCCGGCGCTAAAAATTATATCATCATTACACACAACGATTATCGTGTTGCTGCCGACAGCCTGGCAAAGTGGAAAAGTCAGCTTGGGTATTCAGTGGATATTGTATCGCGGTCGAACTGGACCAGTGCTTTAGTCAAATCCGAAATACGCAACCGGTATCAATCATGGATACCCAGGCCGGATTATTTCGTCATCATAGGCGATCACGATAAAGTACCCGGTGAGATACATCAGGATCCCAGTTATGGCGACAACTTTGCCACTGATTTGTACTATGCCTGTATGGATGGTACCAATGATTATGTGGCCGATATGGCTTTCGGAAGAATTAGTGTTTCTTCGGCTGCCGAAGCCATGACAGTGGTGAACAAAATAATTACCTACGAAAAAAATCCTCCGGTGCAGCCGAATTTTTATACCAAAGCCAGCGTTTGTGGATACTTTCAGGATGATGATTCCGATACCTATGAAGACAGGCGTTTTTTGCTGACCAGTGAAGAAATTCGTAATTACATGATGGCACAGGGCTTTACCGTGAACAGGATTTACGATGCCGACGCCACCGTTAATCCACTCTACCACAATGATGGCTATTATGCCAATTCGGAACCGCTTCCGCCGGCATTGCTTCGTTCCAACGGCTTCAACTGGAACGGTACCAAAGATTCCATCGCGGCCTCTATCAATTCAGCCGATGGAAGGTTGTTTGTTACGCACCGCGATCATGGCTATACCGGAGGCACCGGATGGGCCTCTCCGCAATTTACTTCTACCGATATCAATTTGCTCAATAATGGTAACAGGCTCCCGGTGGTGTTCAGCATCAATTGCCATACAGGAGAGTATCAGTTGCAGGAATGTTTTGCCGAGAGATTTCTTCGCAGGGAAAATGGCGGGGCTGTGGGTGTTTTCGGGGCGGCGTATTTTAGTTGGAGCGGCAATAACGACGGGCTGATCGAAGGCATGATAGATGCCATATGGGCAACCCCCGGCCTCATTCCGCCTTTTACAGGTAATGGCGATTCTCCCAGTGGGTCGCCGGTGGCTCATCAGCCAATATATACCATGGGCGATGTGCTCAACCAGGGGCTTATGCGTATGATCCAAACATGGGGCGATGACGATTATACCCATGAGTTATTTCACTATTTTGGCGATCCCGCCATGAAAATCTGGACGGCTTTTCCAAACAATATTACTGCTACACATCAGAATGTTCTGGATTGTCATGATACCACTTTTACTATTAATTCCTGCAGTTGCAATCATTGTCTGGTTACCCTCGTTGTGGATGGCGAACTTATTGCCAGCGACAGCCTTAATACCACCCCGCTCACGATACATTTTCCTCCGGTGCTGGGCAGTTCGGCTGTGCTGACCATTTCGCGCCACAATTACAAACCCTATGTGGCCAATATCCCTTTTATTTCGGCTTGTCTGAGGCCCTCCTTTAATATTTCATATAACAGTGCCTGTGTCGGACAGACGATAGATATTACGGATGCCTCCTCAGGTACTATCCTTGCTTACCAATGGGATTTTGGCGCCGGTGCAAACCCGGCTACTGGCAGTACTGCCGGCCCTTTTCAGGTGGTCTATAATACTCCCGGTATGAAGTTTATAACCCTTACCATCACCGGAGCTTCAGGCACGGAAACGCTGATAGATTCGGTTTACATCGACCAACCCTGTGTTTATAATACCATACAAAACGAGCATATTGTTATCAATGCCTGCCAGGGAATACTTTATGATAATGGAGGCCTTCAGGATTATCTGCCAAACAGCAATGATACAATCACTATTTATGTCCCGGGCGCTTCCTCCATCAGCCTGCATTTTGCAGATTTTGATGTTGAACAGGGCGATAACGGCACCTGCAACTATGATAACCTCCAGGTGTTTAACGGCAATGCTACTACCTCGCCGCTTATTGGTAAATATTGCAGTCTGGCCGGAAATACGCCCCCTGTAACAATCGTATCAAACGGAAATGCTATAACACTGCTTATGTATTCCGATGGTTATGTAAATGGACGGGGCTATACCATCGAGTTCAACTGTTCGGCCTCTGCTCAGGCTCCTTCGGCTGCTTTCACGGCCAGCCCGCTGACCACCTGCGACGGAGTAATCCATTTTTCCGATCTCTCAACAAATGCCCCAACTTCCTTTCATTGGGATTTCGGCGACGGCAACACCTCTAACCTGCAAAACCCAACCCATACTTATCTTGCAAACGGTACTTATACGGTGATGCTCACAGCTACGAATGCCTACGGACAAAATACTTTTACACGTACCGATTATGTTGTGGTGCAAAGGCCAACTGCCCCAGTGGCGATACATGATACGGTGTGCGGGCCTGCACAAGCCGTGCTTTCTACCGTAGCTGGCGGCACCGTTGAATGGTATGACGAAGAAATTGACGGAAACCTTTTATATACAGGAAACACGTTCACTACTGCTGTTCTGGATACTATTACCACCTATTTTGCGACCTCTGTGATAAATGAAATTTTTACTGTGGGGCCACCTAATTATTCTTTTGGCAGCGGGGGCTATTATTCAAGCACATCCCAGCATTATCTTATCTTCAACTGCCTGGAGGATTTACGACTGATATCAGTGGACGTATATGCCGACACTGTTGGAAACCGTACTATAAAACTGTTATCCGGTGCCGGCACACTGATTTTGGATACTGTTATTAACCTACCGGTGGGCAAGACCACAATTTATCTTAACTGGGACATTGCTGCGGGGACACAATACCGGCTTGCATTGGCAGGACCCGTTTTAAGGCTTTACAGAAATACCAACGGGGCGGCCTATCCGTATAGTATCAATGGCTTGGTGAGCATTACGGGCAACAGTTACAGTACCTCAACCTATTATTATTTTTATAACTGGCGCGTACAGGGTAATGAATGCACCAGCGCACGGACTCCGGTGACGGCTTATGTTTATATACAGCCTCCTGCGGCATCTTTTACGGCAACCGCCAACAATAACAGTATATCTTTTACCAATACCTCGCAGGATGCTTATGCCTATTATTGGAATTTTGATGACGGAAGCTTCTCTGCTGAAGAGAATCCTTTGCATACCTATGCCACTATTGGTAGCTATTTTGTTTCGCTGACCGCCTATAACGCCTGCGGAGATGATGTGTTTACAGATACTGTTGATATTAATATCCTGGGTGTGGATAATACTGATGATATCACGAACCTGCATGTTAGCCCGAATCCTGCAGACGAAAACGTGGAGATTACCTGGTACAGCAGGGATAATAGTAACGGCCTGATTGAAATTCTGGATATTTGCGGGCAACGCCTGATATACAAGGAGGCAACCAGCAGCAAAGGGAACAACCGCATGAATATGGATATTCGCCATCTTGCCCGGGGCGTGTATTTTGTGCAATTTTCG
>DAOOWO010000188.1:0-5400 GCA_035371225.1 Bacteroidales bacterium
TAGCACATTTCGGGAACTGTTTTTTATGGAAACATGGATATAAAAAAAGTCAGAAGTATCCGAAACATACAATTGTTTATCGATAGTTATTATCACCATTTTGCCATAATAGAACAACTGTTGTTCGGGTATGTCAGACTGTTGCCCCTGGGCCAGCCATGAGGTGCAACACAACAACATAATCAGTAATGATTTTTTTATCTTTTTCATAAATAAAAAAATAAAATTAATCAATATCACCGATAAGGGCAAAATAATTTATGCCTGGCCTCAATTATTTTTGTTCAGGATATCGAGGCAGGCTTTCAGGCTTTCTTTCCAATCAGGTATCTGCAAATTAAAATCGCGGACTATTTTTTCTTTGCTGAACACGCTGTATTGAGGCCTTACAGCGGCCGTGGGGTAGTCTTTGGTTTCAACAGGCTGAATGTCGATTACAATTCCCGACAATTCGGTGATGGCCTTAGCAAAATCAAACCAGGTGATTGCACCGGCATTTGAAAAATGATAAATTCCAGGTTTACCTGGTAAAGGATGAGAAGAAATTATTTCCAGTATGGCCTTTGCTAGGTCGCGCGCATAAGTAGGCGTACCATGCTGATCGGCCACCACTCTTAAGAAAGGCTTTTCTTTGGAGAGTCTCAAAATTGTTTTCACAAAATTGTTTCCAAAAGAAGAATAAAGCCATGAGGTACGAATGATAAGGGATGGCATGCCATGTTTCAGGACTACTTCTTCGCCCTGCAGTTTGGTGATGCCATAAGCCGAAACGGGACATACGGCATCGGTTTCGGTATAGGGTGTATTCTTTTTGCCATCGAACACATAATCTGTTGACACATGAACAAAGAAGGCTTTTGCCGCCTTAGCAGCACGACATAGATAATCCACTGCATCAACATTCAGCTTATGGGCCTGCAATTGTTCCTGTTCTGCCTTATCCACGGCAGTATAGGCAGCACAATTGATGATGTGGGTGAAATTGTTTTTGCTGACAAATTCATTGACGGCCTTTTCGTTGCAAATATCCAATTCTTCAATATCGGTAAAAAAATACCGATGCTGGGGATATGCGGCAGACAGCACCCTGAGTTCATTGCCCAGTTGGCCATTACTTCCTGTAACAAGAATAGTACCCATTATCTTACAAAGTTATTTTCTGAAATAGGCAATAGTTTTTTCCAGACCTTCCCTGAGCTGAATTTTTGGTTCCCATCCAAGGACCGACCTGGCCAATTCAATATTCGGTTTGCGTTGCAGGGGATCGTCGGAAGGTAAAGGTTGGAAAATGATTTTTGATTTCGACTTTGTCAATTCAATAACCAATTGTGCTAATTCAAGGATGGTAAATTCAACGGGGTTTCCGATATTCACCGGTCCGATAAAATCCTCAGGAGTATTCATCATGCGTATCATACCATCGATAAGATCGTCGGCATAGCAAAAACTTCTTGTCTGTGTTCCATCGCCGTATATGGTGATGTCCTGGTTGTTCAGTGCCTGCAATATGAAATTAGATACCACCCTACCATCGTGAGGGTGCATACGTGGCCCGAATGTATTGAATATCCTGATAATTTTTATTTTTACATGGTTCTGCCGGTGGTAATTCATAAACAAGGCTTCGGCGCAACGTTTGCCTTCGTCGTAGCAAGCCCTCAGTCCGATGGGGTTCACGTTTCCCCAGTAGGATTCGCCTTGCGGGTGTTCCTTGGGATCGCCGTACACCTCGCTGGTAGATGCCTGCAAAATTTTCGCCTGTATCCTTTTGGCTAAACCAAGCATGTTGATGGCACCCATTACTGAAGTTTTTATAGTTTTTATCGGGTTGTACTGATAGTGTATTGGCGAAGCAGGACAGGCAAGGTTATATATTTCGTCCACTTCAATAAAAAACGGCATGGTCACATCGTGACGAATCAATTCGAAGTAAGGATTATTGAGCAGGTGAACAATATTTTGTTTTTGTCCGGTGAAATAATTGTCGAGACAAATTACTTCATTGCCCTCATTCAGCAATCTTTCGCAAAGGTGTGAACCAAGAAACCCAGCTCCACCCGTTACCAAAATCTTTTTTCTCATAATTATTTTGTTGTGTTGATTCCTATGCAGAAATAATCAATGCCTTCGGCTTTCATGGTAGTAACGTCAAAAATATTTCTGCCGTCGAAAATCACGTGCTTTTTCAACAATTTTTTTATCACATTAAAATTAGGCGCCCTGAATTCGGTCCATTCGGTAACTATCAGGAGGCAGTCGGCATCAATCAGCGCTTCATACTGGTCATTCACATATTCAATTTTGTCGCCCAGCCTGCGTTTTGCTTCTTTCATGGCTTCGGGGTCATAGGTTTTAACCTTTGCTCCTGCATTTAAAAACTTCTGGATGAGTACCAGTGCCGGAGCTTCGCGCATATCGTCAGTTTCCGGCTTAAAAGACAATCCCCACATAGCAATGGTTTTATCTTTAAGCTGGCCATCAAAATATTTCATGACTTTGTTAAAAAGCACACTTTTCTGGTCATCGTTTACCTCTTCCACCGCTTTTAATACACGTAGATTATACTTGTTTTCATCGGCAGTTTTTATCAGAGCTTTTACATCCTTGGGGAAACAGGATCCGCCATAACCGATACCGGGATAGATAAATTTGCTGCCAATGCGGCTGTCGCTCCCGATCCCTTTGCGCACCATATTTACATTGGCACCCATTATTTCGCAGAGGTTGGCAATATCGTTCATAAAACTGATTTTGGTGGCCAACATGGCGTTGGCTGCATATTTAGTCATTTCTGCGCTTGGGATGTCCATAAATATTACCGGATGGCCATTCAGTGTAAAAGGTTTGTAGAGCTGGCTCATCAATTCTTCTGCGCGTTCCGACTCCAGGCCCACCACGATTCTGTCGGGCTTCATAAAATCATCGATAGCGGCGCCTTCTTTAAGAAACTCGGGATTAGAAGCCACATCGAAGGGGATGTTTACGCCGCGGGCCTGAAGTTCTTTTTGCAGCGCATTTTTTACCTTCACAGCAGTACCGACAGGTACAGTGCTTTTGGTAACCACCAGCAGGTAATCTTCCATGTTTTTACCAATTTCGGATGCCACGTTTATCACATACTTCAGGTCAGCGCTACCGTCTTCATCGGGAGGCGTACCCACAGCAATAAACACCACTTCGGCATCGGGCAGTACCGAAGCCAAATCGGTTGAAAAATGCAGGCGGCCTTTTTCCACATTACGGTGAATCATCGTATCGAGGCCTGGCTCGTAAATGGGCAAAATGCCTTTTTTCAGATTTTCAATTTTTTCAACATCAATATCTACACAAGTGGTATCTATTCCAACTTCAGAAAAACATGTTCCGGTTACCAAACCGACATAACCTGTTCCTACAACAATAACTTTCATAATGTTTATAAGTTTAATTTTTCATGCAAAAATAAACATTCTGCACTTTAAATCACAGAACTTCATACAGGAATAAAATATTTTCAGGCCACAATATTAAAATTCCGGCATCAGATTTATAATAATTCTCCTACCAGATTAAAATAGCAAACATTTTATAATATTGATTAGTTCCACATAGTACCAAATGATTTTAGGATTAAAATTCCTTAATTACATTTATCGGAATCTCAAGTTTCTGGCCAAAAATTAAGAAATAATTGATTAAAAAAAATCATCACAATATTTTCTACTGTATCTTTGATGTATAAATCCTATTTACAAATTTAATTTGGCATTTAGGTGATTTGATATTTATTTCGCAATTCAAAAATTAGTCATTTCATAATTTGAACATAAATGCAAATTATAAAAATAAAAAAAGGTCTTGATATTCCGCTGAAAGGCGTTGCCGCAAAAGTTACCGGGGGTTTTTTCATCCCGAATTATGTTGCCATCAAGCCAGCGGATTTTGTCAATGTCCTGCCCCGGATGATAGTCAACCCCGGCGACCGGGTAAAAGCCGGAACACCTCTGTTTAAAAACAAATATGACGAACGCATTGTCTTTACTTCACCGGTTAGTGGAGTAGTAATGGAGCCTATCCGTGGCGATAAGCGGCTGATCATGGAAATACCCGTAAAAGCCGATCAGGACATTTTTTATGAAGAGTTCGGCAGACAGGATATTTCCTCAATGAATGCGGAGGATATCCGGTCGTTGCTTACTAAATCCGGTTTGTGGACTTATATCAGGCAACGGCCTTACGACCTCATTCCCAGTGTGGACGCTACGCCGCGCGATATCTATATTTCCACTTTTGACACATCTCCTTTAGCACCGGATTATAATTTTGTGCTAAAAGAAAAGGTTACATATTTTCAGGCCGGTATTGATGCATTGGCAAAACTAAGCAACGGGAGAGTCCATCTTGGACTTGACGGAAGCATTGACGACAATATCTTTTCATCGGTTAAAAATGCCGAACTTCACTATTTTAAAGGTCCCCATCCTACCGGCAATGTAAGTGTGCAAATTCATCACACTAAACCCATAAACAAGGGAGAAACTATCTGGCACCTGAATCCACAGGATGTCGCCATGATTGGAAAACTATTTGTTGACGGCATTTACGATGCCCGAAGAACCATAGCTTTGACCGGACCGGAAGCCGGAGAAGCGTTTTACCAGGAAGTTGTCGTTGGCTGCAAATTAAAACCCATCATCGAAAGCCAGACAAAGCAACAGCATCTAAGGGTAATCAGCGGTAATGTGCTGACCGGCAGCAGTATAAGTACGGAAGGATATTTAGGATATTACCACCATCAGCTCACTTTTATTACTGAAGGAGATTACTATGAGTTTGCCGGATGGGCCATGCCCGGATTTAAAAAATTCAGTAACTCAAGGGTATTTTTCAGTTGGTTGTTCCCGGGTAAAAAATACGATTTTGATACCAACTACCATGGTGGTCACAGGCCATTAGTTATGTCGGGGCAATATGAAAAAGTATTTCCATTTAATATTTTACCGGTATACCTCGTGAAGGCCATTCTTGCACAGGACATTGAAAAGATGGAAAGCCTGGGTATTTACGAAGTGGCTCCCGAAGACTTTGCTTTATGCGATTATGTATGCACGTCAAAAACGGAGGTGCAGCAAATAGTGCGCGAAGGCATGGAAATGCTAAGAAAAGAAATGAGTTAAAAAGAAATAATCACGCGATGAAAGGATTAAGAAAATACATTGATTCTATAAAACCCAATTTTAGAAAAGGGGGCCGCTTTGCCAAGCTGGAGTCCACTTTCGACGCTTTTGAAACCTTTTTGTATGTTCCCAAAAAGGTAACTTTATCGGGCAGCCACATCCGCGACTCTGTTGACCTGAAACGCACTATGATTATAGTGGTAATAGCATTGATGCCGGCCTTGATTTTTGGCATGTGGAATGT
>DAOOWO010000189.1:0-5350 GCA_035371225.1 Bacteroidales bacterium
CTTATATCATTATAGGTATGATTTCGACTCCTACATGATGAAAGGGGGCAGTCAGTTTTACAACAAGGCTCAAAACATTGTCCAATTGTCACAAAATACTGCTGACAAAGGATGGAAATCTTTTGAAAGCCGAAAAAACCGCTACTGGCTGGTGGAAAACCTCCTGAATGATTCGTACGGCGGTTTCAGAGAATGCCTTTACCTTTACCATCTTAAAGGCCTTGATGATATGAAGGAAAATATGTCCAACGGCAGAGCCTCTATAGTTACCGCTCTCGATAAAATGCGCACTGTTGTTAAAGGGACCCCCAACCTGTATTTTACTACCGTATTTATGGACACCAAACGCGATGAGATTATCAACATCTTCTCGCAGGCCCCTGCAAACGACAAAAACCAGGTGGTACCTTACCTCAAAGAAATTGACCCAGCCCATTCCAATGATTTTAATTCCAAGATTCTGAATGTAAAGTAAACCACGTAGCTATGCTCGCACACCTATCAATACAGAATTATGCGCTGATTGATGTTATCGAAATAGATTTTTATGCAGGTTATACGGTTATTACAGGAGAAACGGGCGCTGGGAAATCCATCATTCTTGATGCCTTGTCGCTCATTCTTGGACAGCGCGCTGACATACAGGCATTGCCAGATACCAACAGAAAATGCATAATCGAAGGCACTTTCAAAATAAAAAACTATGAGTTGAACTATTTCTTCGAGTCATACAACCTTGATTATGACGATACGCTGATACTAAGGCGTGAAATTAACCCCGAAGGAAAATCCCGGGCTTTTATCAACGACACTCCCGTGTCGCTGGCGCAGATGAAAGAACTGGGTGAAAAGTTGGTGGACCTTCATTCGCAACATCAAACACGCCTCATCAACGATGAGAAATTCCAAATGCTGGCTATCGACAGTTATGCCGATATCTCGGGCCAGGTAAAAGATCATGCAGGGCTTTTTACCGGATACCGCGAAAATAAAAAGGAACAGCAGCGCCTTATCGACATTGAAAAACAAGCTAAAGCCGATGCAGACTATTACAATTTCTTGTTTAACGAACTCGAAAGCGCGGCACTCAAAGAAAATGAACAGCAACAACTGGAGCAGGAACTTGAATTGTTGAGCCATGTGGAACAAATAAAATCCGTTGTAAACAAGGCGGTGTATGCGTTCAACAACAGCGAAAACAGCATTAATCAGCAGTTGAATTTTGTTTATTCCCAGCTTTCGCAGGTAGCGAAATTCGATAATGCCCTCGAAGAAAATATCCGGCGGCTGCAAAGCGCCTGCATCGAACTGAAAGATATCTCTTCCGAAATGGAACTGATAGAAGAAAAAATACAGTATTCGCCCGAACGGTTTGAAATAGTTTCACAACGACTTAACGAGATTTACCGTTTGCAGCAAAAACACCGTGTCAACACTATCGGCGAGCTGCTTACCATAAAAAACGAAATTGATCTGAAACTGCAAAACATCTCTTCGCTCGAAAGCAAAATAAGAAAAATTGAACTGTTGATCAGCCAAAATGAAAAAGAGTTGCAGACATCGGCACAAAAAATTTCGGCAGCCCGCAAACGGGTTTTTAAAGAAATCGAACAAAAAGTGGTGAATATCCTTCAGCATCTCGGCATGCCTAACGCCCGTGTGGCTATTGCACATCAGTTACTGCCTGCAATATCGGAGGATGGTATTGATGAAATAAAATTTACCTTTAGTGCGAACAAGGGCTCCGACCTGAAAGAAATATCCCGTATTGCTTCCGGCGGTGAGTTATCCCGACTGATGCTGGCAATAAAATCTATCATTTCCAGAAAAAAATTGCTGCCAACGATAATTTTTGACGAGATAGACAGCGGGGTGTCGGGCGAAGTGGCATCAAAAACCGGCGCTATCATGAAGGAGCTTTCGAAAGACATGCAGGTAATCTCCATTACGCATCTTCCGCAAATAGCCGGCAAAAGTGATTTTCATTACCTGGTTTATAAAAAGGAAGAAAAAAATACTACTTTCACACGTCTGAAAATGCTGCAACCCGACGAAAGGGTAGAGGTGCTTGCCGAAATGCTCAGCGGCAGCAATGTCAGCGAAGCAGCCCGAAAAACTGCGAGGCAGTTGCTGGACTGATTTTTTTATAAAATAAAGGCCGGATTTTGCAGTTTTAAATTTTTGAAATAATAAGTTCTCTTAACCTTTAGGCAATAAAAGCAATTATGTTTGGAATTTTGTAATATTTAATCCCAATTATTGTCATATACCAGACTAAAAAATTACAAACATGAAAATAGTGAAAAATAAAAAATTCAAATTGAACAGAATCTTTCAGAAACAATACACTTCTGTTTTGTTAATTATTGTAATGCTTTGTTTTTCTGCAAATACCATATCTGCACAGGAAAAACTGTTTGTAAGCAAGGAAATTATGAAAGCTTACTCATCAGAAACCAGGTCTATTGACGGCAAACCAGGGAAAAATTATTGGCAAAACTCTTCCGATTATAAAATAAAAGTAAAATTTTCACCGGAAACAGGCATCCTGGAAGGACAGGAGGAAATCACATATCATAACAACAGCCCAGACACATTGAAAACACTGGTTGTCAGGCTCTATCAGGATATGTTTAAAAAAGGCGCTGCAAGAACACTAGAGGTGAATCCTGATGATTTGACTGACGGTGTTCTTATTAAAAGTGTGATGAACAACGGCAAGACCATTTCTGTTAAAGCTGAGGACAAACTCATCGGCAGGAGGGGTACGAATATGTATGTTACCCTTAATGAAGCAATAAAACCAAAAGCCACTGCCCAAATTGCCATTGAATGGAGCTTCAAAGTCCCTTCAAAAACTCAGATCCGCATGGGGACTTACGATTCCACAAGTTGCTTTATGGGTCAATGGTATCCCCAGATTGCCGTTTACGACGACATTAGCGGTTGGGATACCCATGATTATACCGGATTGGCTGAATTTTATAATGATTTTGGCAATTTTGATGTGGAAATTTCCATTCCGGGCAATTATGTTGTGTGGGCCACTGGTAACTTGTCAAACCCCGGCGAATTGCTCAATGAGCCTTATCTTGCAAAATACCAGCAGGCATTAAATTCTTCCGAAACTGTTACCATTGCGCTTCCCGAAGATTATAACAAAGGTAATATAACTAAACAGAGAGCATGGAATACCTGGAAATATAAAGCGGAAAATGTCAGCGATTTCGCATTTGCGCTCAGTGATCATTATGTATGGGAAGGCCGCAGTATAGAAGCCGGTATAAACGGTAGAAAAGTTTTTATACAAACCGCCTACAACGCAAAGCACGGTGATTATAAAGAAGTTATAGAAATAGCACGAAAAACCATCATTTTTTTGTCTGAAAAGTTGCCGGGTGTACTTTATCCCTTTCCTTGTATGAGCATCTTTGACGGAGCCGATGGCATGGAATACCCGATGATGACCAATGTAGGCTCTTTCGAAGACAGGGGAGAAGTAGTTTACGCCCATTCGCATGAAATCACACACACTTATTTTCCATTTTATGTCGGCACCAACGAAACTAAATACGGATGGATGGACGAAAGCATGGCCGTTTTTTTACCCGAAGTATTGCAAAAACAAATTGAACCCACAAAAGATGTGGCGCCCTATACAACTTATGTCTATTCACTGTATGGCGGCAAAGAATTTGAACCCGCTGTGATGACACCTACTTATTACCTTACACCAGATATCTATTTTATTCTCAATTACGGGAAAGCAGAGCAAACACTAAGATTGCTTGAAATGCAAGTAGGTAAAGATGTCTTTATTAATTGTCTGAAAGTATTTATGGAGAGATGGAAATACAAACACCCTACCCCCTACGACTTTTTCAACACTTTTAATCATACTTCAGGTCAGGACCTAACGTGGTTCTGGAAGCCATGGTATTTTGAGCAGGGTTTTCCCGACCTTACCCTATCTTCTGCTACATACAAAGACGGAAAATGCACGGTCGAAATAAAAAATTCCGGGACACTTCCCTTGCCGGTTTATTTAAGGTTTGACACTGAAAACGGAGAAGAAATCCGGTATGATTTGCCGGCGGATACTTGGAAAGACGGGAAAAACAAAATCGTAGTAACGCGGGAAATCAAACAAAA
This sequence comes from Bacteroidales bacterium, assembly GCA_035371225.1. Lineage (GTDB taxonomy): Bacteria > Bacteroidota > Bacteroidia > Bacteroidales > CAIWKO01 > CAIWKO01. The sequence goes on from DAOOWO010000189.1 coordinate 4,153, forward strand.
AGTTACAAAGATCATATTGGGCAACAGTCAGGTTCCCGATACTAATCCTTCGGATAATAATTTCAAAATAAAATAATATGAATTTGAAAATGAAAACCTCGCTGGTGAGTTTATGGGCATTGATGTTGCCTTTATTGATTTTTGCTGAACCAATAACAAGCGAAACTGCAAAAAAGGTTGTTACTGCACAACTTGCACGTTTAGGTCAGGGTAATGAGTTTTCTATTAAAAACATTACTGCTGTCAACAACGAAGACCTTGTATGCTTTTACGCGGCTGAGTTAAGCCCTGCGGGCTATATGATAGTGGCTGCCGATGATGACCTGCCCCCGGTAATTGCTTATTCGTATATAGATAACTTGGATACTGAAGGAACATTATTAAAAATCCTGAAAAATGATATTACCAAATGCATGGCATACAAAGAAAAGATCCCTGCACAAAAAATTAAAAACAGAAAAATGCAATGGGAAGCTTTAATAAATGGCGCGGACAAACTACTTGTTGTTTCGCAGCAATGGCCTCCCGCAGGGACAACATCTACCGGCGGTTGGCTTGAAACCAATTGGACACAAAGTGCTCCTTACAACCTGATGTGCCCCATAGACCCGGTAACATCCGCCAGATGTTATACCGGTTGTCCTGCCACTGCCATGGCACAGATTCTTAATTATCACAAAACCACCAACCATACGGTTTTTAGCGATGCTGATGATTACCATCATAATTATGCCGGACGCATTTTTGATATTGATGACGATTATAGCCAGCACGGATTTCCATCTTTTCCTCAACTTAATGCGCATCTTGACACACTCAACGCACACTATCTGCAGAATAGTCCTCTCACAAACAACGACAAGGCAGCGTTGACGTTTGCCTGTGGAGTTGCTGCCACACAGATATTTACTTCTGAAGGCTCGGGGACTTTTGGCGTTAACCAGGCACTGGAAGCATATTCCCGTTTCGGATGCAACACTGCCCAACTGCTTTGGCCGGCTGACACCTCGCTTTTTACCAGGCTTATTCAGAACATGAAAGACTCATTGCCCGCTCACCTTGCCATTGTTGATGAATCAAACACCACGGGGCACAATGTCGTAGTTGATGGCTATAACACTGATAATTATTTTCATGTTAATTTCGGATGGGGAGGTTCAGGCAATGGCTGGTACCTGCTGCCCGACGAAATGCCTTA